>NZ_CP049302.1:0-55379 GCF_019443985.1 Liquorilactobacillus hordei DSM 19519 | reverse complement strand
TGTTATGTTACTGTTAGCCTTTTCATTTTTGGGAATGCTTCCATCACAGTTCACATATTTTATGGCAATTAAGTATGGGAATGCTGCAACTGCTACTATTTTACAATTCACTGGTCCACTGTTCATTATAATTTTTATTGCATTAAGACAATTAAAGTTTCCCCGTAGAATAGACTGTATTTCAATTATTATTGCAATGATCGGTACAATTTTGTTGGTAACCAAAGGACATTTAAATACATTATCTTTAGCACCTATGGCTGTTTTTTGGGGGTTATTGGCTGGACTTAGTCAAGCGTCCTATACTTTAATTCCAAAAAAATTATTGAGTGACTTTAGTCCCTTAATATCCTTATCAACTGAGTCAGCGAGGACGACTTCGTTAGCTGCCTTTGGCAAGTGCCCCTTGGTTAATTGTAGGTTTTTAGCGATGTACTCGTCGTTATTCATCCCAACGAATTGTGCGGATTCACGTTTTCCGCCAATTTTCATATTAACTGGTGTAATGCCAAGTGTTGCGGTTTTGTCGTCGCTTAACTGATCCACCTGTTTCGTTGTCAGTAATGACTGTCCGGCATTGCCATTAGCGTCTTTGGTCATTACAAAGGACTTAGACTGCCAGCTGTCCACCGCAGCGGTGTTAGCTGTTGCCAGCCCGAGCGCCAGGGCACTTAAAATGAAAATCAAATAACTGATTAAGACGACGACTGTTAGAATCAAGCCGTACCGTAGTTTTTCTTTTTTAATCTCTCTCATTGCTAAAAACATTTGTTCCTCCTGTATTTGTTGCAGTTCAGCAAACTTACTATACACAAGTATACATGCTCTTATGATGAGATTCCGGACTAGTTTTGCTAGTTTGGTAAAATATCATCATAGGAGCATTTTTATTTAGGGTTACACGTTATGAAGAGGGCCGTGCCATAAGTCCTTCAAAACAAAAGAGATTAGTGAAAATCGTTCTTTGATTTTCACTAATCTCTTCTTTTGTGTTATAAAATAATTATAATTGGTGTTCTTCGCCACCAATTTTCTAATATTCATTGCCATCAAGGCAATTCCAGCCTCCCTTTTTACCTTTTCAAGCCCCCTAACTGAAAATCTTCTAAAACCTAAACAAGCCTTCAATCCACCAAAAACTGATTCAACGTCTATTTTACGTCGACCGTAAATTGAACCAGATTTTATTGATTCCATAAATAATTTACTAACAGAGAAGGATTTAGCACCGACTAGTTCAACTGAGAAGGGAAGGGAAATTATTTTCTTAATTATGAAAGCAAATAATAAAAAGGACACTATTCCATTATTTGCAAACCGTTAAACGTAACCTAGAAAATCTTGGATTTAACGTAACTTGGGCGTTGAGCGATAGATAAATTTCCAATAAGCAGTTTAAGAGGGTCTATAAGTAATAAATAACCCCTTAAAAACATTGTTAAAATAGCACCCCTATATCTATAATGTATATATAGGGTGTTATTATTTTTCTTTCATTAACAAATAACGTCTATTTTTCAGAAAAATTGTTGGATCTTTGTACTAATTGAACTAATTTCTTGCTGAGATAAAGTGGCCACAACTTCGCCATCTGATCGTTTTGTTGGATCGATGGCACGAACATGTTGCAATAATGCTGTGCCGTGAATTTCTTCCTTGTCTACCCCGATAAATAACGGTGATTTAACATACTTTTCCAGGGTACGATATTTATCAGATGTACTTATTGGTACAACAAGGATCGTATTAAAATAGCGATTATAGTGATCGTTGCTCACAATTAAACACGGTCGCTTTTTCTTAGTTTCAGTGCCTTTAGCCGGATCTAAATTAATCCACAAAATAGCGCCTTGTTTTAATTTCATTAATCAAAGTCTTCACTTTCTACGTCTTTACCCCAATCAACTTCTGTTGTACTGAGATTTCCAAACTTTTTTTCTTGTTCATCAACAAGTTGCCATAGATCCGGTTTACTACGAACAATCATTACTTTACCATTTGGTTCAATCTGCCATTCAATTGTGTCAGTAGAACGAACTTTTAACAGTTCACGTACTGTTTTAGGAATTGTAATCTGATTTTTACTTGTGATCTTCGAGCTAACCTTAGTTACATTGCCTGCACTCACAATATCATCTCCTTACTTTTTCCTTACAAAAATAATAACATAACTGCTTTAATATTTCAAGAAAAGGAGAAAAGACTATGCAACAAGTTGTCTTACCAATCAAAGATTCAAATGTTCTCAAAGAGGTTCAAGATTCGTTACTCAATAATTTCAAAGCTGGCCAGCGTAACTATACAATCTAAAAAATATAGCGTAGCGACGTTCTTATTTGATTCTATTAAAAGGATGTGACGAATCTAAAATTTGCTGAATGGTCTTTAAGGCAAGAATAAAAGGGAGTAGAAGATTATGTATAGTCCATAAAGTGAAGAATACTTAAAAGATGTGCTAATTCGTTTTGCGTATCATTCGACAGGAATTGAGGGAAATACACTAACCTTAAATGATACTAGATTAATTTTAGCGTATGGCCAACTTCCAAGTGAAAAAGGGCATTCTTTAAAAGAGGTTTTTGAGGTAGAAAATCACCGACAAGCTTTTGACTATCTTTTTAAAGAAGCAACAGACAAAAGACCCTTTTTGCCGTTAATAGTGCGTAATTTTCACAGATTATTAACCGATCACATACTACCAGACGGCGGACAGTATAAGAGTCTGCCGAACTATATTCAGGGTGCGGAGTTTAAAACGGCAGAACCCTTTGAGGTATCTAACAAAATACAAGCCTGGTGTGATCAACTTAATCAAGCATTTCAAACTGATAAAAGCCTTGATGATACTTTGACTACTTTAATGGAAAAACATATTGAATTTGAAAGAATACACCCATTTAGTGACGGTAATGGTAGAACAGGAAGGATGTTGATTGATTATGGCTTGGTTCTAAAAAAAGAACCGATATTGGTTATTGAAAGAAAAAATCGTGATGAATATATCCAATATGAAGTTAACAAAGATGTACCAGGACTAGTTGAATATGCAAAAAACAAATTAACTAATGAACGAGAACGTATGCTAAATTTTTATCAAACGTCCGAGAGGATAAAAGCATTTCAAAAGAAAGAGTTCAATTTACTTCAAAAGACCACGAAGCCGTTTCTAAAGAACAACGAATAAAGAAATTAAATGATACCCAATTGAATGAAGAGTATACTAAGCTGAATCAGGCAAATACTAAGCAACAAAAAGAAATAGATTTAATTAGAAAAGAAATCAGTAATAGAACTCAAAATCAACTTAAAGAGTTTGCTAAAAAGAATCCAGAAATAGGCTTACAAAAAAACAAAGAGAACAAAAAATACAGCCCTAGTTTGTAGGATTGTCTTTTTTGAACTTATCAGGCTTTTTGTTTTTCACATAGTCAGAAAAAATTTTCAAAAATTGTTCTGTTTCATCAGTATTAAGATTGTCGATTTCAAAGTATTTATCTAAGAGTGCTCCTTTTTGAATTAATAATCTAGTTCGTTCTTTTCTTTTTTTAGCATTTTCATAATATTCTGATTGGCGAAGTTTGAAATTCTCTTGTTCTATTTTTTTCTTTAAACGTGCTTGCTGGTTGACCAACTTTTCATATTGATTAGTCATTTGAAACACCACCAATTTAGGCTTGATTATTTTTTAGAAAGTTAGAAACTTTTTGAGCGAGGGCTTTTATTTCAGCATTAGATAAATTAGCATAGTCTAAATTAGCTTGCTTAATAATTTGCTTACCTAAGTTCTGTTCAATCTTAACTTTTTCAGCCTTTATTTTTCGGTTAAGTTCTTCAAATTGTTGTTGTTGTTTTTGAAATTTGGTTAATGACATAACAGTTTCCTCCTAAATCGCTTAGTAAAGTCACTTAAATATTATCACTAAAAATAATTAATGACAACTGGTTAGTTGAATACCCACTAAAAAAATAGTAAAATAATAATAGATATTAAGGAATCATTGTTCGAGTTAAACGAGGTCAATGCGCACTTACACGTCATCAAAAATGACGTTGTGCTAAACCCATTAAAACCTGTATTAGAAGTCGCCGATGGCGACAACAAAGTTAAACCCATAGAACCAAAGTGAGAAGGTGACTGATATGGCAATCTTTCATATGAGTTTTAGTAATATTAGTGCCGGTAAAGGACGAAGTGCCATTGCCAGTGCTGCTTATCGAAGTGGTGAAAAGCTATTTGATGATAAGGAAGGTCGCCACTATTTTTATGCCCGATCGATCATGCCAGAAAGCTTTATTTTGACGCCAAAAAATTCACCTGAATGGGCGAGTGATCGAGAGCAGTTGTGGAATGAAGTTGAAAAGAAAGACCGTAAATCAAACTCACGGTATGCAAAAGAGTTTAACGTGGCTTTACCAATTGAGTTAAGTGTAGATGAACAAAAAACATTATTAACTAAATACGTGCAAGAAAACTTTGTTGATCAAGGCATGGTAGCCGATGTAGCGATTCATCGTGATCACCCAGATAATCCACACGCACACGTGATGTTAACCAATCGCCCATTTAACCCCGATGGTACTTGGGGACAGAAAACAAAAACAGAATACATTTTAGATAGTCATGGTAATAAAACTAAGACCCCTGCAGGGAATGTGAGAAACCGAAAAATTTGGTTGGTTGATTGGGATAAAAAAGAAAAAATAACTGAATGGCGGCACAATTGGGCGGCAAGTGTAAATCAGGCTTTAGAGCAAAAAAACATTCCTGATCGGATCAGTGAAAAATCATTTGTGGAACAGGGAATAGCTGACACACCAATGCAACACGAGGGAATCAATAGCAAACGGCATGAAAGAAAGGCATTTAATCAACAAGTTAAGAACTATCGTAAGTCCAAAGCTAGCTATAAAAATATGCAGGAAAAAGTAGCTAATCGAGGTCACTTAGATAGCCTAAGTAAACACTTCTCGTTTAACGAGAAAAAAGTGGTCAAAGAGTTAAGCCACGAACTGAAAACTTATATTAGTTTGGAAAGTTTAGATGATAAGCGGCGCATGCTATTTAATTGGAAAAACAGTACCTTAATTAAGCACGCTGTTGGTGAAGATGTCACTAAGCAATTATTGACAATTAACCAACAAGAAAGTTCACTAAAAAAAGCAGATGAGCTCTTAAATAAAGTAGTTGATCGCACGACTAAAAAACTTTATCCAGAGCTTGATTTTGAACAGACAACCGCGGCTGAACGACGGGAATTGATTAAAGAAACTAATAGTGAACAAACGATTTTCAAAGGCAGTGAATTAAACGAACGTTTAATGAATATTCGTGATGATTTATTGACCCGACAATTATTGACCTTTACCAAACGGCCATACGTTGGCTGGAAGTTATTAATGCAACAAGAAAAGGAAGTCAAAATCGAACTGAAATATACGCTGATGATTCATGATGATAGCTTAGAAAGTCTAGAACACGTTGATCAAGCTCTACTAGAAAAGTATTCACCAACCGAGCAGCAAAAGATTACTCGAGCAGTCAAAGACCTACGGGCAATCATGGCCGTTAAACAAGTCATTAAAACGCAATACCATGAAGTATTGAAAAGGGCCTTTCCCAAAGGCGATTTAGATGGATTGCCATTGATTAAACAGGAACAAGCCTATACAGCCGTGATGTACTATGATCCTGTTTTAAAGCCATGTCAGGCTGAAACAATTGAACAGTGGCAAGCAAATCCACCACAGGTGTTCAGTCCCCAAGAACATCAACAAGGACTAGCTTATTTATCGGGACAGCTGAGCTTAGATCAGTTAGAGAATCATCACCTACAACGGGTTTTAAAGCATGATGGTACTAAACAACTCTTTTTTGGCGAATGCAAAGCTGATCCGACGATTAAGAACAGTCAAATCGAGAAAATCCAAAAGCAGTTAAAAGAGCAACAAGCCAAGGACGACCAGTACAGAAAAGCAAATATGGGGCATTATCAACCGCTAAATTACAAGCCAGTTAGTCCAGACTATTACTTAAAGACGGCCTTTAGTGACGCGATCATGACTGTTCTATATGCTCGTGATGAAGATTACGAACGACAAAAACAGGCACGCGGCTTAAAAGAGACTGAGTGGGAAATGACGAAAAAGCAACGGCAACACCAAACTCGAAACCGGCATGAAGATGGGGGTATGCACTTGTAATTTAAATGTAAAACGGCGAATTGACAAACCGTTGTACTTAGTTTGACAATTCGCCCTTTAAACTATTCAAAATAACTGCTACAATTTGTGACATGGAGACCGTTCTTCTTTCCTAATTGTTTGTAGTGACTCAATTAGAAGATTAACGGTCTTCTTTTAATTTGTTAAGGCCGAACGTCCTACCGAGTAAAATTTTACACTAACACTAGAGTTATCGAACTCTCTTAACTTATTTAATGCAGATACACTGCACAATAACAAGAAAAATATTGGCAGCATAAATCTACCATCTTAATAGTCCTGAATTAGTAGCTGATGGGTTGTGAATGTTAATGTAAAGGTCAAGATTACTTCTGAATTATCGGCATGCAGGAGCTGTTAGTGCCTGTAAATCACCTTATGAGGCAGCGTGATGGTTGACGTAAAAGCCCCCGGATGACTAACAGTGATTTCGCTAGTCATCCGGGGGATTAAGGATAATTTAATTAGTAGTCATTATTCAGTTAATAATAGCTGGTCGGCATCGTTAATTTCGATGACCTTGCCAGGCTTTTGCGTAATTAGGCCTTGACGCTCGAATAAGGCGAGCTTACGGCTGATGCTTTCAGGGGTGGTGCCGAGGAACGTCGCCAGGTCCTTTTTCTTTAATGGTAGTTTAAACGTGTCGGTTTTGAGCGCTGCCGCTGTTTCAGTGATATAGTTCGCTAAACGGGCTTCGACGGATTCAGTGGCCGTGCTGGTTGTTTGACGTTCCAGTTGACTGAGACGTTTGCCAAAGACGTTTAAGACGTTGATGCTGATACTGGGATATTTTTGCATCAAGTCTTGAAAGTCTGAACGGCGAATACTGCAAACATCCGTCGTTACTAAGGCTTCACCGAATGAGGTTCGCCGTTGATTTTTAAATAAGGCAGCTTCGCCATCGATATCACCAGTTTGTAATAGGTATAGTAACTGCTCGCGACCATTGGCAGCTAGCTGATAGACTTTAACCTGCCCATTGGCAACAATCATCAGTGAATCCAGTGGATCGTCAGCACCAAATAAAGTGCTGCCGGCTGGATAGTGGTGGTGACGAACGATCGATTCGATGGTGTCTAATTGTTCACTACCGAGTTCGCTAAAAATTGGGACTAACTGCACACATTCATGTTCTGCCATAAGGCCCACCTCCTGAATAAATTCACCCTAACTATAACAGATTTTGCTTGGTAGATAGGGTTTGACGTTTTAAATTTCCTACTGTTTTAATAACTATATTGTAGCGTAAAACTTTTTTGAATTTCTTGACGGCCGTCAAGTTCTGATCAATCAAATCCGGTTATGATAGAACCATCAAATGAACGACACGGAGGTAATTGATTATGAAAATTATTATGCAATTAGGAACGTTGACTTGCCCATCATGCATGACCAAGATCGAAAAGGCCGTTGCTAACCATGACGGCGTTGAGAATGTTAAGGTGCTATTCAATGCCAGCAAGGTCAAGGCTAACTTTGATCCTGAAGTGACGAATGCCGATGATTTGGCACAAGTTGTTACCGGACTTGGTTACGAAGTTGAAAACGTCAAGGTTAAGTAGGAGGAATAAACGATGAGTGAACTGACGATCGACGAACAATACGCAGCGGAATTAAAACAGAGTGACATTGATCACCATGTCCCAACAGCGGGCGCAATGACGAATCACATTTTATCTAACTTAATGGTTGCTTATGTTAAGTTGACCCAAGTGAAGTGGTACGTTAAAGGACCACAATCATTGGCATTGCGGACAGCATATCAACGTTTGTTAGATCAGAATGTCCGTCAGTTTGCTGAATTAGGCGAATTACTCCTAGATGAAAACCAGAAGCCATCTTCCACAACGGCTGAATTAACCAAGTATTCCATGTTGGAAGAAAATGGGGCTTTCAAGTATCAATCTGCTGATGAACTCGTGGCTGCAACAATCAAGGATTTTGATACGGAAAACCTATTCGTTGACCGGGCTATCAAGCTTGCTGAAAAAGAAACCCGGCCGGCACTGGCGGCTTGGTTAGTTGCTTATCGTGGCAGTAACAATTGCAATATTCGGGAATTACAAGCTTATCTTGGTAACGATGCTCGAACTGGTTTGGAGGAAGAAGATGAGGATGACAACGATTAGGTCGTTGTCGCTGAAAAATTAAACGCTCTGGATAGCGACTGTGTGGGCAAACTATCCAGGGCGTTTTTGCTATTACAACGGGCCTGCGCTATACTAACGACAATTAAATTAATGGGAGAGCCCCGAGATGGCGATTAGCGATATTGTGATGTGGACATTTGTCTTTATTATTGCGACTGGGTTCGTAACGGTGGTTTCAACGGCGGTGCTGTTGAAACGAGCAAAACGAGCGCCCAAGGATGCTGAGCAGTCCCACAGTGATGGCGACGATGATTGGAACCATGATGACTGGAAAAAGGGCGATTGGAAAGATTGACTCGATAAGTTGCCTGACAGATACGATGTTTAACTGCGTCAACTGGTACTAAAAAGACGGTATAACCAAAACTCCACAAGATTCCAGTACACCTAACAGAATTCACAAAAAGATGATTGCAAATAGAAAGTAGGCAACTTCAATGGGAACTGATTATATAAGGTCTTTGAGAAAAAGTGTTGGACACCAACCGATTATTTTAGCATTTTCGGGTGGTATATTAGAAAATGATAAACATGAGATTCTCTTACAAAGACGAACAGATTTTGATGCATGGGGTCTCCCAGGTGGTGGTGGTGCAATTGAATTTGGCGAGACAGCCCCAGAAGCATGTAAAAGAGAATACCTAGAGGAAACTGGTCTCTCTGTTGAAGTCAATTCTTTACTTGGAGTCACTACTAATCACATCCAAGAATATCCAAATGGTGATGTTGCACAGGCCGTTGTTATCGAATTTGTTGTGCGGTTAATTGGTGGGCATGAGAATGTGACTAGCCCTGAGACAAGCAAGTTGCAATATTTTGCTCAAGGGGATTTACCAGAAATCTTTAATAAACAACATTATCGAAGCATTCAGCGATATTTTGACAAAAAATTTCCGTATTATGATTAGGAAGATTTAAATGAATTTTTTTCATGATATTGTTTCCCAGAAAAGTTTAATCTGTGACTTTGATAGTTACTCTGAGCAGTTATGGCTTCTTTCGCCGGGTTTAATGGTGGCTTGGAAAGCGTAGATATTTTTGATTTTCTGCACAGAATACTCCGGCTAAGAAAATGTTTATAAGAGATCAGAATCATTCATTTTATAGGACAGGCCTGCAAATATAGTGTGAACACATTTGTAGATTTGTGAGAATTCACGAGACGAATAATTGATAAATCTGGAGCAAAAAATTGTTTTCTTCGGAATAAAATAAACCCCCTGAGTTTGGATTTACTCCAGATCAGGGGGTTCGCTTTACCGCGAGATTGACGACACCGTCTTTTTTGCGTTATTTGGTTTTTAGCAGTAGATCCAAGGAGTGTTCAAGATTCTGAACATCAGCCGTGGTCATCGCATCTACACAATTATTAATATTACGGGCGATGACGAGTTTCATGGCCTTGTCGATACTTGATTTCACTGCTGAAAGTTGAACCAAGACATCTTCGCAAGGACGATTTTCGTCCATCATACGTAAAACGCCGTCCAGTTGACCAGCCGAGCGTTTCAGCCGGGTCTTGATCTGCTTGCTAGTGACATATTCTTCAGTAGTTGCCATGATTCATGATGCCCCTTTCGTAATTAGGCAAGTGCTTTTTTGAGTTCGGCTTCAAAATCAGGCTTAGGACGTGCTCCGACCATGTGACTGACGACTTGGCCATCTTTCTTAATCAGGAAGGTTGGAATTCCTTGAACTTGGAATTGACTGGCCGTAGCTTGGTCATGGTCAATGTTCAATGAAACGAAGTTGACCTGATCCTTGTAAGCTGGGTCTTCAGAAAGGGACTTAAGAATTGGGTCCATCATGCGACATGGTGGGCACCAGTCTGCGCGAAAATCAATAACGGCGATACCAGTATCTGTTTCTTTGGCAAAATCTTGGTCATGTATTTCTTTAATCATTTTGAATGACTCCTTAGTAATTATTATTCATTAAACAATATACCCCCTGGGTATTTATAAGAAAGTTATTTGTCCAGATGTGACCAGTCCTAAAACGGCCCCCCGACTAGCTGGGAAGACTAGTTGGTGGGCCGCTATTGGTGGCTAGGCCTGTAACCAAGTTGGGGAGACTTGATTAAGCTGTGGCTGCTTGAATGGTTTTAGTTGGTTGGTGCTTGTCGAACCTGGTTTGGAAATTGATTAACCGCATAGCGTTGAAGATAACGGCTAAGATACTAGCTTCATGGACAAACATCCCACTGGCCATGTAGATATAACCGAAGATTAGCCCAATCAGTAGGAAGGCCACGGTGGCAATGGCGATGAAGATGTTTTCACGAGTGTTCGAGACAGTTTTCTTGGCGAGACCGTGGGCGTGTACTAATGCGGGGAAGCTTGATTGCATCAAGACGACATCGGATGTGTCGATGGCAACATCAGTCCCACTACCCATTGCGATTCCGATATCGGCGTTAGCGATTGAAGGACTGTCGTTGATGCCATCTCCAATAAAGGCGACCGTGTTACCGGCTGCTTTTAGTTTCTTAACGTATTCGACTTTTTCTTCTGGCAAGAGGTTGGCGTGAACTTCATCTAGGTTCAATTCGTTAGCAACGGCTTGAGCGGTGAGTTCATTGTCTCCAGTTAGCATAATGAGCTTTTTGATTCCTTGGACTTTTAATGCGGCGAGGGAATCCTTCACGCCTGGACGAATCGTATCGGCAATACCGAAGATGAGTTGAACTTGTCCGTCGACTGCCATGATAACGGTTGATTGACCAACAGCTTGTAAATCATTGAGATCTTTGAGTTGGGTAGGATTTAGTTTGATATTATGAGCTGTCAACATCTTTTGATTACCAATGACAACTTCTTGCTTACCGACTTGTGCGCAGATTCCTTGGCCCTTAACGGTTTCAGTGTCATCTAGGACGGGAGCGCCCCCCGCTGACTGCTGGTCGGCATAACTGGCGATTGCTTGGCCTAACGGATGGTCGGAAACCCCCTCAATAGCGGCGGCGATAGCTAGTTGATTATCCGCATTGTTTGTGTAAGTGTGCATGGTTGTAACGGCAGTGTTACCTTCCGTTAAAGTACCGGTCTTATCGAAGACCAGGGTATCGACTTTGGCAAAAGTATCGACGACTTCACCACCCTTGATCAGGATACCGCGCTTGGCGCCATTCCCAATTCCGGCAACGTTTGACACTGGGGCGCCGATAACTAAGGCACCTGGGCAACCGAGAACTAGTACAGTGATTGCTAAGCGGAAGTCACGGGAGAAGGCGAAGACTAGGACTGCTAAAACGAGGACAGCAGGCGTATAATATTGAGCAAAGCGGTCGATGAACTTTTCAGCTTTGGACTTGGTATCTTGAGCTTCTTCAACCAATTCAATAATTTTTGCAAAAGTCGTGTCGTCGCCAACCTGAGTCGCTTTGATCTTCAGATAGCCATTTTCAACCATTGTTCCGGAGTAAACCGAGTCCTTGAGTTGCTTGTTGATTTGGCGTGCTTCACCCGTAATTGAGGCTTCGTTAAGGTAGCCGTTACCTTCAACAACAATCCCGTCAACGGGAACCTGACTCCCGGTTTTAACTAGGACAACGTCACCTTCGTCCACATCATCAACGTCGACCTCTTCGGTGCCATCATCAGTAACTAAAGTTGCGGTAGTTGGTGACATGTCAGTCAAGCCTTTGATTGCGGTCCGCGTCTTCTGCAAGGTCTTGTTTTCGAGATAGGAGCCAAACAAGAAGAGGAAAGTAACGATTGCGGATTCGTTGAATTCACCAATAATGAATGCCCCAATCACTGCGATACTAACTAACAGTAAGCCAACTAAATAACACGTTTTAACCATGTTTCATGACAAGTTAACGGAAGAATAAATAGGATGATCGAGTTTGAGTAAACAAGAGGTATAGGAGGGAAAAACGTGGATTATCAAATAACGCAGGCCAATCAACCCTTGATGCCGGCATACTTTCAGGGGCGTTGGGCGGTCAAGCAAATTGCGGATCGAGACGTGATGTATAGCACTAATTTGGGTGCTGAAATCGATTTTCAAGTCACTGATGCTAGTTATGTGCGGTTGACATTCTTGCCGTTGGCGTATGCCCTAATAGCCGTTTTAGTTTCGAGTTATACTAAGAACGATAGGTGTCCAGTATAATTGTTCAAATTTAGGACTAAATCTATCGAAACGTCACAAGAGAGAATAAATAGTAGAGAGAAACGTCATAACCTAACAGTTATGGCATTTTTCTTTCAAAATTCAACTTAAAAGCTAACTTTCATCTGTTTAGTGTTATATAGTGAACCTATCTCAACTTTTTTCTGGTTAACTCTATAAAAGAAGGCGTAACTTTTACCTATGACTACACGGTATGTTGGTTGATTAAAACCATATTTTGTTGCTACATTTTCGGCTAGGTATGGATACCGTTTCAACGCTTCTGTACTTTTATAAATACTAGAAACAAACTCGCTGATTTTATCATCTGATAGTTCAAGTTTTTGTTGCCAATATGATATTGTAGCTTCTAATGATTTTTGAAATGATTCTGAATATCTTAGTTCATACATTATTTGCCCCAACCATATTTTCCAAACTTTTGTTTCATAGCTTCTTCATTAATCCATTTTCCTTTTTCAAAATCCTCAAAGCTTTTTTCAATCATTTCTCGATCGCGTTTGATATTTATAGATTCAAGATCTAAAATCAATTTTTGACCCTCTTGTTTGTACTCTATTTTATCTCCTTCGTTTAGGCCAAGATATTTAGGGAAAATGCTACCAGTGGAATTTCCAATTCTACGTATTGTTAGTTCAGGCATATTTATGCACCTCTTTTTTCTTTAAATTATAACATGTTATAACATGACTGTAAAATGGTTAAAAACTAATAAGTGTGCGTTTGGAGTGTACCCTATTGTAACTATCTAGGAAGTGCATTATTATTAGTTACATATAAGTGACCCGGAGGTATACTGAAAAATGACTAAAATTGGTTATGCTCGTGTTAGTACCCGAGATCAAAATCTAGCACGCCAACTTGAACAACTAAAAAGTGCCGGAGTGACCAAAATCTTCCAGGAAAAAATTTCTGGTAAAGACTCTGATCGCCCCCAGCTGCAAAAAATGCTGAACTATTTGCGTGATGATGATGAAGTGATTGTCGTTAGCCTGGATCGTTTAGGTCGTAATTCTAAAGATTTGACCGGTATTATAGAAGCAATACGCCATCAAGGCGCTACGTTAAATGTCCTAAATTTACCAAGCTTTGCCGGCATTGAGGACCCTAATCTGCGCAATCTGATTACTAATATTATCGTGGAGCTTTATAAATATATCGCCCAGGAAGAACGCGAAACAATTCGTGAACGTCAACGCCAAGGTATTGAAATTGCTAAAAAACAGGGTAAATATAAAGGTAAAGTCCGTGAATATGGTCCAGATTCTCCTAACAGACAAAAACGTTATATTTACAAAGAAGCTTGTAAGTTATTGGATCAAAAAAAAGCTGGCAATGCTGATCTCACGAAGAGACAGATTGCCAGAATGTTGGGTATTGCACCTGTAACTTTATATCGAATTGAAAAATATCATGCAGAAGAAAAAAATCAGCAAGAACGGTGAGTGATCAATTTATACATATAATTTGTTATTTATTAAAATCTGATATGACTATGCTTTAGTGAAGACACAAAGTGAATGTCATGGCTGCAAACGCCAACATATTAAAGAAAATCCGCGTTTACAGAATGAAATTAGACTTTATCAAATCATCATGAGTTGTGTCGACGTTATTAAGAATATGGCATTAAACATAGACTGTCAAAGAAAATTTGGAATACACAGAATCAGCAATTCTGGAAAATAAAAGGACAGTCAAAGATATTCCAGAATAAATTCAAATTCCTAAATTATAGTATATTATCTTATTTGTCTTTAAATAGGTAAATTACTCTTATTTAAAGAACCTAAGCACTGATTCTTTATCGAAAAACACACTTAAGAAAATAATAATGAGCACTAATATCAAGGTTATGTCCCAATTAATCCTGATGCCACTACCTAAATCACCTTGTGCCAGTGGCAATGGCAATGTTTTGTACCATTCTTTGTAATGAACCGAGACTTCCCTGCTCATTCTGATCACCGATTTGCATAATGGAGGCAATATTGGCTGGTTGAAAGATACCGATACCATACATCAATAAGAAAACTAGCTCGAAATTACATTACCAATTTTTCTAACTAAATTATGTTCGCAACAATTGCTATCACACCAGCAACAAAAAATAAGAATGCGCCCTTTTTATTTTTCTTTTGATACTGTATAGCGAGTTCATTTGGATAAACAAACAACTTTAAGTCATTTTCAGGATGTCTAGCAATATAATTTTTTCTAATCAATTGTCCATCTGAAAATATTTTCTGATTTAGGAATACAAAGGCGGTCGCAATTAATGACATTACTCCTTCCAAAAGAAATATTGCATCTCCACTGTCTTTTTCAACTAAAACATCATGTAGCGCATACCCTAATACCATCAACAAGATTATCAGTGCAAAAACTGTAATATTCAATCCAAGCCAGTAGATATTATTCGAGTGTAACTTTATATAAGCTTTTTGCTGATTCAAATTTTCTTGTGTTAATTCAATATTCTTTCTTTGACGAAATTCTCGCATTTGTTTGGATAAATCTCCAGCTGATTTAAATCGGAATGTACCTATTACTATTAAAGCAATTGTTAAACATTCCAAAATAAGTTTAATTACTACCAAAATTTATAACACCCCTTAAAAAAAGACTATAGGATAATATTACTCCTACAGTCAAAAGTTGTCAGTAAAATTATTAATGGTTTTTTTATGCAATATCCTTAACTAAAGAGACAAATATTGCGGTAACAGCCGCAACAACTGCGGTGGAAATACTTTCTGGTATAGCTCCAATAATAATAATCCCCAATCCACCAGCAAATGCCGCGACAGAAACAACTTTAACAATATTTTTAAAGCTGATAGCAAATGTTTCCCAACTCGGAAAATCAGGCAAATTAATCTTGATTTCCAAAGCAATAGTCAGTGCTTCATCAAGAATCCCTTCTTTAGTTTCAAAAGCTGTCCAAGCAACTTCAAAAGTATAAGAACCATCAGTATTGGTTGTTGCTTTAATAGTAAATTGACCATTTTCAATTTCACTGGTAAAACTGAGATTATCAATTTTTTCAATAATAAGATCATTGATCGTATTAGTTGAGACACCTAAAGAATTTAGAAAGCCGTTCATGCTTGCCCCATCAACTTTGCCATTTTTTATAGTAATAACAGTACTGCCATCTGTCTTCTGGAACGAATCAGTGATCTTACCGGTAATTTTCATCCAATTACTATTAAATAGTGTAAAGTCTTCTTCTAAATCATATTTACAATTTGGCCATAATGATTTCAAGGCTTCTTTCGCAGATATATCGGTAACTTTGTCAAATTTATTGACCCCCTGATCTTTTCCAGAAGCAGCATCTTGATCAATATCAATCCCAGTTGAGCCTGCTGTGTATTCCGTAAACTGATCAAAACTCCAATTAGATGGCATTTTAAAGCCTAAGTTTCCACTCCAACCATACGACATATTTGCAACAAAGCTATATTTAATTCCAATTTTTTCAGCGTGTAAACAAACATTACGAGTTCCATAAATACCCACTGTGTAACCAGATCCATCAACTGCTGCTAAAACATTTTTCAAATATGGGATAACCGTTCCATCAATGTCCCCATCTTGAATGTCAACATCAACCGCGAAATAAATTGTTGTTCCTTCAGGAAAACCTAACTTACGTGCTACCGCTGTGGCGATACCACCATCTACCGTTCCTTGACTCTTAGTGAAATACTTTTCTTCATATCCACCATCTTCATAGATTGGGAAAATACTCAAACCGCCTGCAGTAATTAATGCAATTTCACCAGCCGTTAGATTCTTAGGACGTTCATTGCTACCTGTCCCAACTGTTCCAGTAAGGTAACGACCTACAATTTCAAAACCTGAATTTTTAAATTTAGCTACTGTGGCTGCCGTTAGTTGTGTTGCGGTATCAAAAGCAGTTGAATCCCGATCAGTATTTCCATTACTTGTCAGCAGTCCCTTAATAACTGTCAAATCTGCTGTCCCAGTATATGGATTCAAGTGCATAAATTTTCGAAAAGCGATAATAGCATCACTGACCTTTGAACTAAAACTACCATCAAAAGCACCATCATAAAAGCCGTTAACATACAGGCCATATTGAATGATTTGGACAATTTCACCTGTTGTCCCTTGGGAAACAGTTGGAGTTCTGGTAATTGTTCCGGGACCATAGTTTCCATTAGCTGTTGCCGCATCCATTCCTTCGACTCTTTGTAATGCATAAATTAATGCTGTATTAGTCTCACGTTGATAAATACCATCACACGGTAGAATTCCTAGATCAGCGTTATATTTCTTATTCAATGCTTGCTGCATTTCACGAATTCTAGAATCACCATCAGCTACTAAAACAAAAGCACTCATATCAAATAAAGCTGCCATTAAATTAACTGTCAAAATTCCATCGGCAGTAATTCCTGCATCACTCTGTAGCGTTTTAATTGCTGCTGCTAGATCTTCATCATAACTTTCCGTAAAACTATTCGGACTAATCCCTTTGCACCAAAAAGCCCCCTTAATTAATTTTATAATATTGCTTGGAGAATCTTTTTTAATGTTATCGATTACTTTTGCTAAAGCCTCCTTAGTTTTATCACCAAAGCCCTCACCCAATGTCGTTAATTTAAGCTCATGTTGTAAACCTTCTCGTAAACTATAAATTGTTGCCCAACCAGTTTGACCATTCTCTGGAGCTTTTTGAAAACCACTAACTCCTCCATAAGTTTTGTTTAACCATTGCTGTGTTGCCAATACCATTTGATCCATCTAAAAAACTTCCTTTCTTTTAAGTTGTCATTAGCTTAAACCCGAAATTGCATCTAATCAAACATGTGTTCGTGTTATTTGTAAAAAAAATTACTTATCTGCGGTCTGTTGTGTAACTGTGGTTTGCTGCTGCTTTAAATCGTTGATCTCTTTAGTCAACAATTCAATCGTTTGATTAGCTTCATTTAAGGCTTGTTTAAACTGTGGATCCTGTAACTTATCACCAGTCGCAATCAGAATCTGATTATTCAACAAATTCCCGATTAAAATAATCAATGAACCAATCGCACTAATCATTACGGAAATGTCTGCTACCGAGATTGAAACCCGCCAGACCCACTTAGCAATTAACAACAAAATAATACCAACAAAAGCCAGTAAAGACACCCAAAAGTTTATTTGGTGACGATTTGTTTCCCACAAAGTCCGTAACTCTAACAAAACTTTTTTAAACACATTTTTCACCTCCTGGAGTAGTTTCAATCAGTTTATAAACTCTGATTGTATCCGAATAACTAGTTCTAGCTGCATAAGTGGGTGTTGCTTTAAAACGAAGCGTTTTAACTGATGTATGATACTTATTTGCCAATTCATTCAGATTACCAACATCAACAAACTCATCACCACGATACAACGCGTAACAACCAGTTTTTTTGTTCATGTAGTTCACCACCTAAAGATTTTTTGCTGTATTGTTCTTTATTGAGAACAATGTTAGCGTACAGCCACTGTTCTCTATTGTCAAATGCTTACAAAAAATTTATAGTATTGTTCTCTAAAAAAAACAATGCTATAATGAAATCAAATTATTGCTTAGGTGGTGATCAGATGCGTACCAATACTGAAGTAATTGAGTTGATTATTAAATTAGCCCAGGAACAAGGTGTCTCAATTAGTGAACTTGCTCGGCGAACAGGAATGGCAAAATCAGCTATTTCTAAATATTTCAGTAAGGCCCGAGAATTCCCACTAAATCGTTTAAATCAATTTGCAAAGGCCTTAAAAGTAACTCCAGAAGAACTATTAGGTGTTCCACAGAATCTGCAACCGGTCACCGGAACAGTTAAAATTCCGGTCTTAGGCGTCATTGCTTGCGGTGATCCGATTACTGCAGAGGAAAATATTGATGGTTATATTGAAGAACCTAAAGATGATTTACCGGCCGGGCAACTTTTTTATTTAAAAGCTAAAGGCCGGTCAATGACTCCGACTATTCCAGATGGAGCCAAAGTTTTAATTCGGCAGCAACCAGATGTTGAAGATGGTGAAATTGCAGCAGTATTACTAACTAACGAGAATGAAGCAACTTTAAAAAGGATTAAACACTCAAAAGATCTGATTTTATTATTACCCGATAATCCTGAATATCAGCCCATTGTTTCTAGTAAAGAAAATCCAATTCAGATTTTAGGTAAGGCACTCCGTTATGTCTCCCAGCTCTAAATTAAAGGATGATCGCATGAAAAATATAAAACTGCACTTAACCGATTCAACTCAAACATTTTATTCTGAGAATCGAACCTACTTTATTAAAGCTTATGTTTACCATGACATCATTTCTGATCAATGCTTCGCTGAGATAGTAGATTCAAACATTGAATCAATTAATCATCATGAATTAACTTTCCGTAACAGCAATTCTGCTTTAAAATTCAAATTCAAGCAGGACTTAATTCAAATTATACTTACCTAAAAATCTTAAAAATTGATGTGCCTTTGCTGTATGTGAAACCAATTCCAAACTATAGAATGATTGCTAACACCATATTTACTTGCCAAAGATGTTAGATTTTTTACTAGCAAAGTAAGTAATGATCATTTTCATTTGAAATTCATAAGTAAATTTAGACATATTAAAACCCCTGAGATCATTGTCCAATTGCAGGGGTTCACTTCACTTTTTTATTTAACGTGTGATTATGCTAATTACATTGATGAATAATCATGGATGATAATATGAAAAACAGTAATATTACCTTTTTCGTTAGTAACAGGACAGCATTCGAAATAAGCGCCAATACTACCGAGAAAATTTATAATCAACATAACTTTTAGAAAAGCTTTCTCCACAATATAAATATCATACGAATTATCCTTTTTTAAAACATTTAATGCTCCCAAAGTTTTTAAAACGGTTAATAGTTGATTTCTTTTTTTGGCATTCAATATCCAATCTCCCAAAAGACCAAAAAAGGATTCATGACACTAAACCTCATATATTTTCCTTTTTCTTAAGAAACATAAAAAACACCCCGATCACCAAACAACGAACTGACTAGCGGAATTCCAATGAAACCAGCATTTGAATAGATGCTGCCAAATTTTGTAATTCGCTGCAACCGTGGATCCGTAACTGCATGAAAGATCAACTTTGAGCACAAAATCTGCAATGAATAGATAATCAGCATTGAACTGGCAATCAATAATAACTGATCTAAACGCTGAGCTGAATAGTGAATTTCAAAAGATTTGATAATTAAACAAGGTGAAACTAAATATAATAAAATATTAGTTAAATCATTAGCAGTTTGTTCATGAATAAATTTTATCTTGTTGGCCAATAAGCCTAATAACATTAAACAAAACATCAAAAAAATTTGATTAAACAACACCCCTGTATTCATGTGACCGTCCCCCACCTCCAAAAAATTAGTTAACTAGTTAACAGTTATAATAGTGGGATTTTGAAAACAACTTGTCAATACCGCATTAGATTCATTTCTCTTCTAATGCTCGAGTTGTTTGTGCAATTGATAATTGTGGGGGAATTAAAGTTGACTTTCCAGGGCGTTTTTCAATCATTCCTAACAGCAGTTCAACCATTGATTGGGCAATTTTTTTAAGCGGTTGCTGTACCGTGGTTAAGTGTTGTAATGAAATCTGATTAATAAAGACGCCATCGAAGCCAGTTACTCCAACGTCAGCGGGAATTTTAATACCCAAGTGTAAAAGTTGTTGTAAAGCTCCAATTGCAATCTGATCAGTGGCCGCAACAATCGCACTATTATCAGTTATAATTAATTGCTCGATTAGGTTGGCTGCTGCCTGTTCAGTATTATCGATCCGAAAAATAGTTGGAATTTTATTTAATTCCGTCATGGCTCGCAAATACCCTTCCTCACGCGAAATCGCAAAAGCCTCGTTCAAATCAAGTCCAAAATAAAGCAAGTTTTGATACCCACACTTTGCTAAATAGTGTGTCATTTGATAGGTGCCTTGGAAGTTATCAATATCAACATATTTAATCGTTTGATCAAGCTGACCATAAGATACGATCGGATCAGATGACTTGGTTAATAATGGCAAGTCTTGTTGTCTTGCACCACTGACAAAGGTTCCATCAACTTGACTAGAATAATCAGTCAAATCATGACTAATCTCCAATGTATAACCTTGTTCACGCAAATAATCTGCAATATATAACAATAGTTTGGCATAGTATGGATCGACTTGTTGAATATCTTCTAAAATTAGAAATTGAATAGCAAATTGACGCTGCTGTGATAAGGCTTGTCCAACTCGACTAGGCTTATAACCTAACTTACTAATAGCCTGCTGAACAGCTTGTCTAACTTCATCTGAAACCTGATCGGGATGATGCAACACTCTTGAGACCGTCATCGTTGAAACATGTGATTCTTTGGCAACATCAGCTAATGTTATCATGAACCTCACCTCCAAAATTATTTTTACTATACTCTGTTAGCCGAAAAATCTTGTTAGCGCTAACAGAGTTTTAAGCGTTTTCGAAATAAAATTAGCGTGCTACAATTTATTTGTGAAATCGATTTCAACTATTTATTTTAGGAGTATCTACAATGGAAAACAAAAATAAAACTACTTTACCTAATTTACCATTATCCACCATTTGGATGTTAAGTTTTGGTTTTCTCGGAGTTCAAATGGCGTTTTCTTTACAAAGTTCTCAAATGGGAAGAATTTTTCAAACTCTTGGAGCAGACCCAACCAAGCTTGGCTTCTTCTTTATTTTACCCCCATTAGCAGGAATGGTTGTCCAACCAATCGTTGGCTATTTATCTGATCGAACATGGAGTAAACGCTTTGGACGGCGAATGCCTTACTTGCTAGTTGGCGCTTTAGTCTCAGTTATTGTAATGTTTTTATTACCAAATTCAGGCAGTTTCGGCTTCAAAACTTCAACTGCCTTATGGTTTGGCGCAATTGCTATTTTATTTATGGATTTGAGTTCAAATGTTGCTATGCAGCCATTTAAGATGGTTGTTGGTGATATGGTCAACGAAAAGCAAAAATCATATGCTTATTCAATTCAAAGCTTTTTGTCCAATACTGGTTCTGTTTTAGCAACAATTTTTCCTTACCTTTTGACAGCTATCGGTGTGGCTAATACAGCAGCTGCAGGTCAAGTTCCTGATTCTGTTCGAATTTCATTTTATGTAGGAGCAGTAATTCTGGTTATTTTTTCTTTAATTTCAGTTTTTTCAGTTCATGAATATGATGATGATACTTACAAGAAATATCATGGCGTAGCTTTAAATGAAGACAACGCTAACGAAAAAAATAAAAGTATGCTGCAATTATTAAAAGAAGCACCGAAAACTTTTTGGAGTGTTACTTTAACTCAATTTTTCTGCTGGATGGCTTTCCAGTATCTTTGGACTTATGGTGCTGGCAGCGTTGCGGCAACAGTCTATCATGCTGCTGATCCAACCAGTTCTGGTTATCAAGCTGGTGCTAATTGGTTTGGAATCTTATCAGCCGTTTATGCAGTTGCTGCTGTTATCTGGTCACTGGTTTTATCAAAAATTCCGGCTGGTAAAAATAAACTTGGCTACACCCTATCATTATTTTTAGGTGCAATCGGCTTTATTTCATTTTTCTTCATTCATTCACAATTTGGCTTGTTATTCTCATTTATCCTGATTGGTATCTCATGGGCTGGCATGATGGCTTATCCCTTCATTATGGTTACCAACGCACTTGACGGTTATTCACATATGGGAACTTACCTTGGTCTATTCAATGGTTCAATTTGCTTACCACAAATTGTTGCTTCAGTCGCTTCGTTTGCAATTTTTCCAGCAGTTGGAAGTAAATTTCCTGCAATGATTTTAATCTCAGGAATTTTAATGTTAATTGGTAGTCTTTCAGTTTCATTAATTAAAGAAAAAATATAAGATAGAGAAAAAGGGAGCTGATTTAGATGACAAATACTCGTTGGTGGAAAGGTGAGATTGTCTATCAAGTTTATCCACGTTCATTTCAGGATACAAACAATGACGGAATTGGTGATCTACAAGGAGTCATTCAGCATTTAGATTATCTAAAATCACTGGGAGTTACCATGATTTGGCTTTCTCCTGTTTACCAATCACCGATGGTCGACATGGGATACGATATTTCCGATTATCAAGCAATTGATCCGCAATTTGGTACTATGGCTGACTTTGACCAACTGTTGGTCGAAGCCAAAAAAAGAGGAATCAAATTGATTATGGATTTAGTTGTCAACCATACCTCAGATCAACATACTTGGTTCAAACAAGCATTGGCCGATCCAAGCAGTCCTTATCGTAAATATTATATCTTCAAAAAAACTACCGATGGAAAAGTTCCGAATAATTGGCGCAGTATTTTTGGCGGTTCTACTTGGACAGAGGTCCCCAATGAGCCCGGAACTTATTATTTTCATACATTTGCTCCGCAACAACCGGAACTAAATTGGGAAAATCCTAAATTACGACAAGCAATTTATCAAATGATAAATTGGTGGCTCGATAAAGGAATTGCTGGTTACCGAATTGATGCGATTACTCACCTGAAAAAGGATCTTGATTGGGCTAGTCTACCACCAGACGGTGATGATGGTCTAGTTGCTGTAACTAAAAAGGGGCAAAACCGACCTGGTTTAAATAAGTTCCTTGATGAATTAAAGGCAGCTACTTTTGATAAATATAATGCCGTTACAGTAGGTGAAGCCTATGGTGTTCCGGCAGGTGATTTACCACAATTCATTGGTCCTGATGGCTATTTCTCGATGATTTTTGATTTCAGTTACCTTAATATTGATATTGCCAATGTTGACGAATGGTATCGTGGTAAGGCTGACTGGTCGATTAAAGAGTTGAAAGACACCATCTTTTCGGCCCAAAAATCAATTAAGCAAGCTGGTGGCTGGACGGCCAATGTCTTAGAAAACCATGACCAACCTCGCGTTCTATCAAAACTAATTCGCAACAAAGCTGAACAAACTCCTCAAGCTGCCAAAGCTTTAGCGGCCATGTACTATTTCTTACCAGGAGTTCCATTCATCTACCAAGGTCAAGAAATTGGCATGAAGAACTTTCAGCGAACTAAAATTTCTGAATTTAACGATGTTTCATCAATTAACAATTATCAAATGGCTCTCAAAGCTGGCTTCCAGCCACAACAAGCACTAGAGCTTTTAAATGATCGTTCTCGTGATAATGCTCGGACACCAATGCAATGGGATAATACCAGCTTTGGTGGTTTCTCAAGGACTCAGCCTTGGTTAAGCATGGGAAATGATCGCCAAAAAATTAACGTAACAGATGAAAATTTAGATCCTACATCTGTACTGAACTTCTATCGAGCAATGGGAAAATTACGGCATAATCCGCACTATCGGTCAACCTTAATCGATGGCAAATTAATTGAACTCCCGGTTCCTGATGACGTCATCGCCTATCAACGCCAACTGGGAGAACAAATAATTAGTGTTTTCGTTAATTTGTCTGCCGAAAGTCAAAAAGTCTCCCTTCCTACCGGCTCACTTCTACTTAACAGTCAAACCAACTTAGTTCAAGATGCTGCTAATTTAATTTTGCATCCTTATCAAGCGGTTGTTTTTGAAACGGATTAAAATTGTTTTCAAGCGGTAACTACAAAGTCAAACCTTTTAACTTTGTAGTTACCGCTTTTTTAGATTCCTTCTTATTTTTAAAAGGTAGATTGCAAATTTAATCCGAATTTTTGGACAAATTTGTCAGCATAACCTGATACGGTGTTTGCCAGTCGAGTATTTTAAGCGGTCGCTGGTTAATTTGGAGTAACGTCGTCGTTAAATCTTGAGCACTAATGTGCTCAAAACGAGTCCCTTTAGGATAAAAATAACGTAAATTCCGATTAAAGCGTTCATTACTACCACGTTCAGCTGGAGTATAGCCTAAGTTAACTTCAAAGAAGTAATTTCTTTGAAGCCTTTTGTGATGCTCCTAATTTAGGAATAAAACGCCTCAATTAAAGCAATAATGCCAAATATGTCATAAATTAAAACTTTGGAGTCCTAATATACTTGACTTTACGTAGAAAACTTCTTGCCTAGTCTAATTATACAGGCAATTCACTGCATGACCAAGCGCTCAAAAGGCTATTTTCAAAATCAATGGTGCCAATTATCAATGCTTTCTTTAAACAACTTAGTGACGATCTCTAAACGAATAGGATCACTAAAGGATTTTAGTATTTGCGTAAGGGTAACTTTATTGAGATTAATATTAGGTAAGTATATGGATTCAAAAATACAAATCATTGAACAATACTTTAAGTTATCTGACTTAGTTTCTAATGATAAGCAAGCATTGCATGAAATAATTTAACTCTTTTCAAAAGGACTGTGGTCGAGTACGCAAGATTAATATTAATGAAGATTGGGAATACTTCAAAGCAAAAGAACGAAAACTGCTTTCAGAACCAACTACTGCAATGATTTACGCGTGATGAGAAATCGATGTCGAGTCAGTATTTGGACAACTGAAAGCTTGTTTGCGTTTCACACGATTCTCGGTTAGAGGAATCAAAAAAGTTCGTAAGGCAGCTGAAATTGCCTTGATGCCATTAAATATAAGAAAACTAGTGGCGATGATCACTAGTTTTTATTTTACAATTAAGAGAATTCTGGCATAAAAAAGGTCCGTATTTTTGAATCCGTAACAGATCCGTTTAAGTGCTTTGATTTTACGATTGATTCCTTCGATAGGTCCATTGGAAAGTGATGATTTACAGCTGTTTGAAACATATTTAGATTTTTCCTCATAGTTGTAATTGAAATATCCATTGGAGATTGTTGTTTTGGGTAATTGGTAGATTGCAATTCCTGACAAAAGCTATTAAATTATTGAAAGGAATCAGCCTTTTAAAAAGTCAACAAAGCAATTCTGCTTTAAATCATATTAGGGTATCACGAATACTTTACAAATATTTTTTGCGTCGCATCCAAAACCAGCAAATTAGGCTTAGTATAACAGAGATAATCAGCACAGCAAAAACACCATAAGAAGATTTTTCAAACGGGACATCAACATTGATTCCCCAAAAACCAAAAATAATCGCTGGAATAGTCAAAACGATTGATATCTCTGTTAGAGTTTTCATAATCATGTTTAGCTGATACGAAGTCATATTGTTTATCATATTTTCCAAATTGTCCAAATATTGGCTGTAACCTAAAATGATTCTATCCATTGTATCACTTGTATCGTATAAATCATCAATTATTTTTTTTGTACTAAAATCAATATCGTTAATAGTTGTGAAATTTTTTTTAATGAAATCAAGCGCTTTATGGTTAGCTTTATAAGTTGATGACAAAGCTATCATGTATTTTTGAAGAGTCAATAAATCACCAAACGTTGGTCTGAGTGGACCGGACGTTGATATTTTTGAGTCTAAATCATCAATTTTTTTCTTGATTCCACGAAGATCGTTAAGCATCACATAGAAATCTTTTTGCATGATCTTTAAAAGTGCTTCCTCCGTGAAATTATTGACATCACGTAAAACCATATTGGATAAGAGTTCGGAAATGGAATTTAATTTTTGGTTTGTAAAAATTATCAACTTATTTTTAAATACCAAGAAAACAACAGATGTCGTCAGATTATCTAGATGCCCACCTTCATGTATCTCGGGAAACAGAAAACTTACGAGCAAACTTTTTTCATCGTTCCGATCTATCATCGTGTCATATGCAACTTGATCATCAAACGTTAGTATATTGCCTATTTTAAAGTCATATTTATGTTCAAAAGATTCGATATATTCTCGTTCGTCACCATAAACATAAACAACAGAAGAATTTTTGATATTTGATTCTGACGAAACTAATAATGTATCTTTTGTTAAAGAATAAGTTTTCAGCATTGTAATCCTCCTGCTTTATATTTTTCTCAAAAATAAATGCGTAATTGTTGTGAAATAAATACGTTATCAGTTTTAAAAACATTTTATCTTATGTATTATAACCTGCCAAAAATTTTATCTCACACATTATCTAGACAATCTTGTCTCCAGCTTCCTTTAAAATAGTGTTTACCACAAACCCATCTTTTAGGAGCTGATCTTTTGTCTAGTATAACCCATTCCGAACGAATTAAAATCGAAACCTTTTGTGAACTAGGGCTGTCCAATATCCAAATGGGCGTTCGGCTGAACCGATCACCGTCAACAATTTCTTATGAATTATCTCGATGTCAACCTTATCAGGCTGAATTAGCACAAACAGATGCCGAATACAAGCGATCACGATGTGGTCGGAAAACTAAGCTGAGCGATGAGTTAAAGCAAAAAATTCTCAACCATTTACGTCTAAGCTGGTCACCAGGAATGATTGCTCACGAATTTAAACTAGCGACTAAATCAATTTATAATTGGCTAAATCAGGGGAGAATTGGTTTCTCCTTGAATGATCTACCTGAACATGGCGTACGCCAACGGCGTAACGTTGACCAACGATCCAAATATAATCAATCTTTGGGGCGATCAATTGAACAGCGTCCCATGATGATTAATCAACGTAATCGCATTGGCGATTTTGAACTAGATACAGTCGTTGGTCCTCGTGGGCATAGTAAGGCAGTTTTATTAACTTTAATCGATCGCAAATCACGGTTCCTTTGGGCATACCGGTTAAAAGATCAGACGACAGCGACTGTTAATGAAGCCCTAACTAAGTTCCTAACCACTTTTAATGGTCCGGTGCACAGCTTTACTGTGGACCGTGGCACTGAGTTTAGTGGGCTAGTATCACTTGAATCACAATATGGTATTAAGACCTATTACTGCTATGCTTATACGCCAGCTGAACGTGGTAGTAATGAACGCTTTAATCGGAATTTACGTTATTTTTATCCTAAAGGGACTCGTTTTGAGCGCATTAGTGCTCAAGATTTAACGACGACGTTACTCCAAATTAACCAGCGACCGCTTAAAATACTCGACTGGCAAACACCGTATCAGGTTATGCTGACAAATTTGTCCAAAAATTCGGATTAAATTTGCAATCTACCATTTTTTGCAGTTCTGGCCGATTAGTGTTAGCTCCACTTAATTTATCCGTAAATAATTTATCAACGTCTTTTAAGGCCGCTAGCTGTCGATCTAAATGTTGCTCTTTGGAACTCACACGCGCATAACCGATTTTAGCCATTTTTAGTTCTCCTTTTGGACAGTTCTAATGAACATTTGTGATTCCTAGTATAGCACAGAAATAAAAAAGGCCACTAGGGTATATTTAAAATTAAAACATCCAGCTCGCTATGATAAATACCTGTTGTTGGAAAAATAAAATAGCGCTAAATTATTTATTGAGAAGATAAATTCAAATATATATTCAACGATTGATACTAAATAACTAAGAGCCACAACCGATATAAAATTGGCTGTGGCTTTTTATTTTTATGATGCAGCATTTCTTGAATTTTGTACCATTAAAGCCAGAATAAAGCCGATGGTTGCTAGTGGTATCAAGAGCTAAGCGCACAGATTACGGATTGGTCAGTTGCCAGTATGAGCGTGACGTGATTGCTGGAATTGACAGAAAATGGGAACGGGAGCGTCGTGCTAAACAGCATGGCGCTTTTAGTTTGCATAAAAAAGTGTACAAAAAAGACGGAGCGCCCACACAAACTCCATCTACGTTACATTAACTATTAATCTTTATTATCGGACAACTTTTCTTTTACACTTTCTGTAGCACCTTTTACCGTATCTTTTGCATCGCCAAGTTTTTCCTTAGCTTTACCAAGCACACCCTGAGATTTTCCTTCAGCTTCCAATTCTTTGTCACCGGTCACTTTTCCACCGACCTCCTTAGCCTTACCAGCTAATTGATCCTTTTTGCTCTCAAACTTTTCCTCTTGAGTCATAAATGAATCTCCCTTCGTTGAAAATGTAGTATGTGTACATCATTAGAATAACAAATATGTATTTAGCTCATCAAAAGATACGCTTGAAAGGAAAAAATATGAAATGGTTAATGATAATTCTCACGGCGGAGATACTTTTATCTGGTAACTCACATGACTAGAGTGCGTAGGTGTCGTCAACAAGGATGCCATCAGATGGTGGAACTACCGGATCATTACTGCGCTAAACACTATGCGCACGAGGCGGAGTATCTAGCATCCCGGCAGAAGTGGGCGCGGTCAGGCGACCAAATGGCGAGGCACAAGTACAACACAGTCACTAGGTATCGCACGTATGACAAGCGAGAACAGTATCAATTCTATCGTGGCAAGCAATGGCAATCATTGCGCCAATTGGTATTGGACCGTGACCACTATGTCTGCCAGTACTGTGGACGACCGAACAGCAACACGGTGGATCACATTGTGCCAGCTGGTTGGCTTTTTGCTGTAATAAAGTTTTGGCTTGCTCAATAAAGGAATTTGTTAGGGAACAAACTGATACGATGCCAGGAAGCAATACGACATATTTTTAAATAGGTCGTATCTACCAATTCATAATCATTTTTTTGTTTATCATTGTTAATCCAGCACATCAATCTTTTTCACATCGACCAAATGACTCATTTTCAAAATAAAATCATCAGGGTCAGTTCGGCGGACTAATCTAATTTGCATTTCAAGGGAAAATGAATCCGGTTTGTATGCCAGAATTCGCATGTGGACGTGACTGCTGCCAATGATTTTTAGTCTTTCTGGTAAGGCGTCCATGTCACTTAGTTTGCCATTAAGCGTAACTTGTAGGCGGATCATCGAACGATTCGGGTAACGTTTAAGCGCCTTGATTCGCCTAACAATTGTTTGAGTGATTAGGATGCAGAGCGTCCCGGCAATACCGATTACGTACATATCCGCGCCAACTGCCAGACCAATCGCGGCAGTCGCCCATAAGCCAGCTGCAGTTGTTAAGCCGTCGATCTTGTGATTAACGGTCATGATGGCTCCGGCGCCGATGAACCCGATGCCACTGACAACCTGTGAGGCAACTCGGGATGGATCCAGGCTGACAGAATTTGCATGATTGAGGACATCAAAGAACCCATATTTGGAGATGATCATGAAAAGAGCGGCTCCTACCGCAACCAACATATGAGTCCGCATCCCAGCGGTCTTTAGGCGGACCTTTCGTTCATAGCCGACAAGGCCGCCGCAGATTGCCGCCACAAATAGCCGTAAAACCAATTCTAGTTGATATAACCAGTAAGCCATCACCATCCACCTCCTTGTTCCTAAATGGCTGTATAACAGTTATTATACTGCGTTGTGTCGTCAAGGTAAAAAATGCCGTCTAATCTCAAAATAAACCACCCATATTTAACTTGCCAGTTAAACGGGTCTAGAATTTTTGGTGTTGGAAAGTATTTCCATTCCAAAAGTACTAGGCCCTAATTTAAAAAGCCATTGATAATGGATCAAAAAAGGCCACTAGGGTACACCCTATTGGCTAGATTGGTTTAGTCAAACAAAAATCTTAATTGGTTCCTTATAAGAGCATATAATTCCATCATCACTACCTGTTGTGCTATAACTATGGTAAAGGTGGTGATGATTTGCGATTTGTATTTAAGGCATTAATAGTAGTTGTTATTATCCTTGCATTTCCTTTATCCATAGTTCTTGTCTTTAAAAATTGGTCAACGGCCATTGGTACTAGTACACCCATGTCATTAAAGCTTGGTTGGTTGGAGCAGTACGAACCGATATACCTCTTTTGGAGTGGAGTAATTCTGGCGGTACTGTTAATTATTTTTTTGCTTATCACACTTTTTTGGCCACGGTCACAATCATTATATCTTCATCAAAAGTCTGATGGTCAAGTGACCGTCAGTAAGAAAGCTATTGAACATTTTGCGCTTTCAGCACTTCAACATGAACCCTTTATTGGCAACCCCAAGGTATCATCTAAGTTATCACGAAAAGGGATCACACTTAAAATATCGGGTGATCTACTAAATTCAGTCAATGCCAAGCAACAGACTGCAAATTTTCTTAATCAATTAAAAAAAGATTTGCGTATTTGTCTTGGAATTTCTGAACAGAAAAAAATTAAAATCAGACTCGTTGATTTTAATGAGTTGGACGCTAATGTGCATAAATCTCGAGTTGTCTAGGAGGTGATATCGTGACCGAACTCATTAAAGCCTATTTTTGGCCACTAATTGGTGGAATTATGGGATTGCTCTTAGCGGTCCTTATCATCACTTTTGGATTTTTCAAGACGCTTTTTGTTTTGATTTTTATGGCTATCGGGATTACCGCGGGTTATTATATTCAAAAAACTGGTATCTTAACAAATGTTTTTAAATAACTGTTTGAATTATAAGGAGGAAAAATTATGCAGAATGGAACGCCAAGTGAGAAAACAACAACTAACGAAAAGTCTGGTGTTAAAGGCAATTTAACATTTGATGATAAGGTTATTCAAAAGATCATTGGTATCGCACTTTCTGAAGTAGATGGCTTATTAACCGTAGATGGCGGCTTTTTCGCAAATGTTGCTGAAAAACTAGTTAATACTTCAGATGTCACATCAGGAATTGATGTAGAGGTTGGAAAAAAGCAGGTTGCAGTGGATCTCGACATTGTTGCTGAATACGGCATTGATATTTCTAAACTGTATGACAAGATCAAAAATGTTATCGTTCGGGAAGTAAAGAATATGACCGAATTAGAAGTAATTGAGGTAAATGTGAATGTTGTTGATATCAAGACAAAGGAGCAGTATGAAAAAGATTCGACTTCTCTGCAAGATCGCCTGAGCGATGCCACAGACAAAACGAAGGAAGCCGTCAGTAAGGGCGCAAAGAAATCGAAGGAAACATTAGGTGACCGCGTTGATAAAGTAACGTCTGACAATCAATCTAGTCGTGTTAACTAAGGGAGTGAGTAAATATGGGACTTATTTGGTCATTAATCGTCGGGGCAATCATTGGTGCCATTGCTGGCGCAATCACTAACCGTGGTGCTGCTATGGGCTGGATTGCAAACATTGTAGCTGGTTTAATCGGTGCGTGGATTGGCCAAGGGCTCCTTGGCACTTGGGGCCCTTCGTTAGCTGGCATGGCTTTGATACCATCGATCATCGGGGCAATTATTTTAGTTCTGATTGTTTCATTAGTTGTTGGTCGAACCAGTAAAAAGTAAGGGGAATTTTATGGACATCTTGAAAAGTGTATTTAAGTTTATGATCGCTTCTACGCTCATTGTAGGTGGTGTCCTCATCGGTGGCACCGTCTTGGCTTCTAAGAAAGTAGATGGCATTGGTGATACATTGCAACGAAAATTACATGGATAATTAGCCAAATTTATCTGTATTAGGCTTCTTAGAACGTAAATAATTGAGCAATTGAAGATCAGTTAATCAATATTTAAATTGGGGAGATAACCCTTTATAAATATAGATTGGAATTTTTTTGATAATTAATCAAAGCAGGCACTTTTTTACATAGGTGCTTGCTTTGATTTATCTATGCATTATGACCTAGCAGTTAAAAACTGTTTTTACAGATATAAATATGGTAGATTGCAAATTTAATTACTAACCTATACCTATATATCTAGTTGATAGAATCTTTTGAATTAATAGTCCACATTCAAGTAACAGGTGAATGCACGTATTCGATCATGGAGGAGAGTTAATAATGACTAAAATGCAACATGATGATGATTTTAAATTTCCTAAACAGCATCAGCCTGAGCCAGGTTTACAAAGTAAAATGTCGCCACAACCAGATGACGGATCCACAACTTATGCCGGATGTAATCGACTTAGGGGAAAGAAAGTCTTAATAACTGGTGCTGATTCAGGCATTGGTAGGGCTGTAGCTATAGCATATGCGAATGAAGGCGCTGATCTTGTATTAAATTATCTTCCAGAAGAGGAAAGTGATGCACAAGATGTTAGACGAATTATTGAATCTTTGGGTCGTAAAGTAGAACTAGTTCCCGGAGATTTGAAAGACGAAGCATTTAACAAAGAATTAGTGAAGCAAACTGTACTATCGTTAGGTAAGATAGATACTTTAGTATTAGTAGCCGGTAAGCAACAAGCTAATAAAGATATCACTACTATATCTACAGGTCAGATGATAGATACCTATACTACAAATGTTTTCAGTTTAATTTGGTTAGTCAGGGAGGCATTGGAATATATGCCAAACGGCAGTAGCATCATAACAACTAACTCTATTCAAGCAGAAGATCCTTCAGCATATTTAATTGATTATGCAGGGACTAAGGCTGCAATTAAAAATACAACGTTTGGGTTAGCAAAACAATTAGCTCAGCGAGGCATTCGTGTCAATAGTGTTGCTCCAGGTCCTATTTGGACACCGTTGCAAGTGGCAGGAGGACAATTAGCAGAAAATATACCTACGTTTGGTAAGGATACTCCCCTAGGTAGAGCTGGGCAACCCTCTGAAGTAGCCGGAGCATATGTTTTTCTGGCTTCAGATGAGGCTAGTTATATAACAGCTACATCTATCAATGTTACGGGGGGGCTAATTTAATTAAATTTCTTTCTTATATCTACGCGAGAATTCTAATTTTATCCAAAGTATAGAGGGTGCTAAAGAATGAGTATAAATAAGCAAAAAATTTCGAGAAACAAAGTGTTAAACCTATTAACTTTATTCCAACTCTTAATAAGTTTATACCAAGTCATTAAGACCATTAAAAAGGGAAAATAAAGTAAGTTTTCCAAATTTTACCTTTTTGTAATTATAATTACTGAAACTTGAAAGTTCAAAAATCACTTAATGTCTTGAACCTATTCAGTTTGTTGCTTCAAAATTAGCTAAAAGTTCATGCTGTCAGTAACTTGGAAAAGCTTCCTGGTAATTGGTCAAAAAACTCGTTTAAAAATTCATTTATCTTCTTCTCAATGAATATTTTTCCACTGACATAACTAACCAGATTAACTAATAATTGTGTTAGAGCTTCAATTAGCGTAATATCAGTCAAATCACGGTTAAGTTCAAAGAATAAATCACCCATCGAATGGTAATCAACTGACTCTCGTTGTTGCCAAGCCAGGATATCATAGGCCATCATGACCAGTGCAAAATGCGCACAAAAGCCATCATAACTTTGAATTTGACTACGATCAAGGCGTAAGTATTGCTTGGCTACTTTGAAGAAACCTTCAATTTGCCAGCGACAGCCATACATCTGGATAATTTTATCTGGTGTCAGACCGGGATTAGTTGACGCTAAAACTAAAAATTTATTGGTATGGCCACGCTTGGTAACAAATACTAAACGCAGTGGAAAGGTATAATCACCGGCATGAGCTTCAACAATAAAACTGTATTGATACTTGTCATGTTGACGCCGTTGGCTTCGTCTAAGCAACTGATAAATGGCTTTATCAGACATCAATTTATTTCGATAACGATAGTGAACTTTCACTGTATTTTTGATCATACCAATGCCAACCATTCCTAAATCAATGACCGTTTTGAACATTTTGGGTGAACTAAACCAAGTATCAAATAGGACATAGTCAGCTGTAATCTGATTATCCATCGCCTGCTTTAAAAGTTCTATACCAACTAAGTTCATCTTACGCTGAGCTTGAGCTCGGCGCTGACCAGCTAAAGTGCGCAAGTCAGTGAAACGAGCTAGGGAACCAATTCGGTTACGTTGATTTTCAGAAGACATCAAGGCATAGTTAACCGGTAAAAGCGTATTTCCATCAGTGATTGCCAAAGTAAGGTAAGATATTTGCCGCGATCATGATCGTACGTTTTCGCTAATAATTCTGTTTTCTTTGAAAACGAGCGCTTGATCAATGTATCATCCAAGACAAAGGCAAGCTTCCGACGACCGTCTAAAGTTTTGATGCGGCGCAAGTAATCGATGATCCCGCCAGCCAAGAGACAGGTCAATCGTTGCCAGTTGATCCGGGCATCATTCAAGACATTGCGTACCGTATGGGTGGTAAACTGTTTTGTTTCTGCTGCACGATACAGTGAGCGTTGTTGAAAAATAGATACCATGAACCACGACAAAATAGACAACAAAGAAAGCTTGGAACGGCGGTGATAGTTAAGCTTCCGAGAAATTTTAGACAAGCCAATGAGTTGATTAAAAACAGAAATTTTATTTTTTAAAATGATATAATCCTGAGCATGTTGTATAGTATTCATAGCACAAGTTCTCCTTTGTATCTAAGTTTTTGTCGACTCAAGTATACTTCACAGGAGCAGCTTGTGTTTTATTTTTTGTAAAAATAAGGCTGATACCATACAGTGTCTGCCCAAATATGAACTTTCAAGTTTCAGTTGGTTTCATAAAACGAAAGGATGAATTACCGTGAAAATAACATTAATAACACAGTACCTCGAAGGCCATGGGGGAACTGAAAGGGTGATTTCACATCTTGTAAACGAAGATCTCGAAAACAATTATCAAGTCTTGATTCCCGAAAGTGGTAACCCTGAATGGCTGCAATGGATCACACGTGATTCTGGTTATGAACTCAAAATCTGTCATTCAAAAAATCGCCAGATACAAAGAGACTTTGTCACAACCAATTTACTTGCCAGTAACCCAGACATTGTCCTCAGCCTTGAAGGGAAAGCATGCGAATTAGCGTATGAGCTCAAGCAAAAATATAGTTTGACTTATAAAATAGTCTCGTGGGGACACACGTCAATCTCAGAGTCAAATATTTTTGCACGCAGAGAACTCGCTTTTTCTGAATACCATTTAGCGATCAGCACCGGGATCCAAAAACAACTGCTGGCACTGGGAGTTCCAGCGCATAAAATCTTCTTAATTTATAATCCAATCCGAACGGTCAATAAAAAAACTATTCAAACTCCTGCTGCTCAGAAGCCCTTTCATGCAGTCTTCATCGGTAGAATATTGTTAGACGACCAAAAAAATGTTCGCATGCTCCTTGAGACAATGGCTCACTTAGATATCCCATGGAAGCTCGATATTTTTGGAAAAGGTCAAGATCTACCAGCAGCTAAAGCACTCGCAAAACAACTTCAGATTGCACCTCACATTAATTGGCGCGGTTGGGTCCCTAACCCATGGGATTTCATCACTGAAGCTGATTGCCTCTTACTTTGTTCAAAGTACGAAGGGTTCCCGATGGTCATAATTGAGGCTGCCTCATACGGTTTACCAATTATTTCAACCGATTGTCCCACTGGACCGGCTGATATTATCAACAAAGATAACGGGATCTTAACTCCCATGAATGACCAACAGGCCTTTGGTACAGCCTGCAGACAGCTCTATTATCTGCGCGGACGTTATGACCACAGCACCGTTAAAAAGACGGCCTTAAAATTTGATATTTCGCGTTACATTAAAAGAATTCAACATATTTATACGTTAATCGCCGCTGAATAATCAACGGGCTCATGATGTCCCACTTTCTTCGCTCTAGTCGAAAGTTCAGCAAAAACTGCAGTGCTCCAACACAGTTTTTGCTTTTTTATTAAGGCTCTTTGTCAACCGCTGTTGATGGGAAATTTTTAAAAGAAAATCAATTCATTTTCGAATTGGTTTTCTTTTTTTTATTCGAATCGTAAATTCAATTCTAATCCGGGTGTAAAAATGTGACCAGTTTCTATAGCCGTATGCCGTGCGTTTAATTTGTTTGATTTTGCGATTAACACCTTCTATTGGGCCATTTGAATAGTTGCTTGCCATCATGTTTTTAATTAATGGTAGATATTTGCGATAGGTCTTTATTGTGGTTTCAAGCTGTGGGCTGACTTTGTCAGCTCGATTTAGTGTTTTAATGAACTTTAAATAATCACGCTTTCTTAAGGCATCAACTAGGGAATGCGCAACGAAGTAAGTGTGTTGGTAGGTTGAATCTAACTCAAGACCTTGCCAGACTAATTGTTCTTGGGTGAACCAGTTCTTTAAATGCGCAAACCATTGTGGTTTACGTTGATTTAAGCCAGAATAAGTTTTTAAAAATAAACGCCAGTGATGTTTGAGAACTCGATATTCTCGTGAATTTTGAGTGAATCGATGCATTAACTGTACGCGTGTCTGGTTCAGTGCTTGGAGTCCCATTTGAACTAGATGAAAGTTATCGGCGATAACTTTTGCTTCTGGAAAAATTATGTGAATTACGGATTGATACTGTGCATTGAAATCAATAACTACTTGTTTAACTTTCCTACGTTCAGCTAAGGAATAGTTACTTTCAAAGTGATTTTGGATACTTCGATTAAGGCGATTAGGTAAAACAGAAACTAGCCGATGTGTATCACCATCAATGGCAATAAAACTCATCTGATGACCAGTGGAGCGAAATTCATCAAAACACAACGTAGTTGGTAAGGTAAGCAAGGCGGTCTTAGTCTGAATCGCTAATGAATCAAGTACTCGATTAACTGCCACTGGTGAAACATTTAATTCCTCTGCAATATCAGTAATACTACGATCTTTAGTAAGCTGTAGAATAATCATCTGTTTGGTATCTTCTGAGATTTGACAGTGTGGTTTAACTAGCGACGTTTCAGCACTAAAAGTATGTTGCCCTCTTTTGCACAGATAACGTTGTTTAAGCAGTTTTAAGATAACTGGTCGTTCTTTGATAGGTGGCATCCTGACGTTGATCAAATTAGTTCCAAAACGGACTACTTGGGATTGGCCACAAAGTGGACAGCGCTTTATCGAATAAGTTAATTTGGCATGAATGACTTGTTTCTTGGGATCAGAATTGTCAATACTGATACATTTAATATTTGGGTCTTGGATTTGAAGTATATTTTCGATAGAATAGTCTTGGGACATGTTTTCTCACTTGCCTTTACTTTTACTTTGGTTGGTATGTGGTGGTGCATTTGGGAACTTGTCCTTTTATTGTACATGAAAATTGGGTGTTGATGGAAGTTCATCAACACCCAATATTTTAGAGCCTTTATTAACCGTGCACGCTCTTTTCAAGAAATTTACAATAAAACTATTTCGCTAATATATTCTCAGTAAATTCGTATCTTTAGGCGCACTTCTCTTTTTATGGATTGAAGTCAATATTTGAGACAGATTTTAAGAGACATTCAGAACCGCGTTTACCTTCCACAGCTCAAATAAATCACTAATCGTGATTAATAACTTATTTGAACCCTGGAAAGCATTAAATCAGGCGGCCATTTGGCTCGTAAGTGTTGCAATTTCAACTTGTAAGGGGGTCTGGTAGCCCAGTGAACTATGAATTCTCTTCCTATTGTAGAAAGCATGCACATATTCAAAAAGGACGGCAGCGGCAGTTTCATAATCTTCAAAGACCGGCACTGGATAAACACATTCCTTTTTGAGGGAAGCGCGAAAGGATTCCATTGGCGCATTATCATACGGACAACCCTTACGGCTGTATGAGTGGCAGATATGTAGTTCAGTTAAACGTTGATTGTAATCATCGCTGGTATATTGAGATCCTAAATCTGTATGGATAATTAAATTGCTTGGTTTATATTTATCAACCGCACGGTTGATAGTTTTTAGAACTAGTTCATTGGTCATGTTTAAACCACGGTCCCATGAAATAATTTTTTTCGTATGCAAGTCAAGAATTGATGAAAGATACAGCCAACCATCGCGCAAGGTATATAAGTTATGTCTGTTGCCCACTTTTGATTAATTGTCTTTGTTGAAAAGTCACGATCAATAATATTTTCTCGTTCTTCAATTTTTTGTTGTTTTGGATGCCAAGTATATTTTTTCCGAATAATGGAATACAATCCTAATTCATGCATTAAATTACCAATGAATTTTTCAGAAACTTTTTCACCACAATGTTGGAGCTTCTTAGCAATTTTAGGTGATCCGTAACGACATCCTGAAGCAAAATAAATTTCTTTAATCAGCTTTCTAAAACGTTTACGACGCTTTTTCTGAATTGATACATGATTATTAGAATTTTTGTAAAAAGTGGACCGTGGAATTTTAAGAACATGACAAACATCACTTATATTGTGACCTTGAGCTGTCTTATGAGCTGTAATAATGAATGAGTTTGAATCTATTTTTTTGCGAATATGGTTAAGACTTTTTTAAGATTTCATCCTCCTCTTGAATTTTTTGATAATTCTTTTTCAATTTAAGATATTCATCTTGGCTGATGCCAGTTTGTTTATCTTCAGCATAACGCTTAATCCAAGCATAAATATTTTTATCTGAAATACCATATTCGCTGGTAAGATCTTTTACCTTTTCCCCATTTTGATAAAGAGATACAATCATCTTTTTAAAATCAATATCATATTTTTTGGCCATATAGGATATCTCCAATCTTGATAAAGATATTCTATCAAAAGTTGTCCATGATTTATACTAACTCCATCTTTTATTGCTAATCCAAGCTTCCAGCAATTTGCTGCAAAAACTGCGAAGAAGGCTCAAATTTCATATACGCGAGCGGTAAGAACTGGCGGGGGAATAGATGGCAGTGAAATCCTTACTTACGAGGAGATTCCAACAATCTGTATCGGAATTCCAGTCAGGTATGAACATACTAATTATGGAATGGTAGCTTACCAAGATTTTGCTGATACAGTCAAACTAGTAGAAGAAATTATTACTGGATTGTCATCCGAAAAAATTGCAGCCTTTTAGAAAGAAAAAATTTATTGTCTAATTGTTAATAGTCGATATCATCAAGCAGCAAAAAATGTGGGCGAATGCTTAAAAGTTACTGCAGCCGTTAAAAATGGGGTTATTGAAGCATTAAAATCAATTGATTCTCAGCAAGTGTTGGTTCTTCAAAGGCGCCCAGAATTTTTAGTCGAGACAAGTCCGCAAATACAAATTATTTTTACTGATTTGATCGTAAGATGTTGATTATAAATAACAAGCGCAAAGGTTAACAGGAAGGTATTAATGGTAAATTATGCACATAGTCTGAGTTTAATTATGAGTAATTAAGTCCAGAGGATCCAACTGCTGAATAATATGAACATTACAAAAATAGTACAAGAGACCAGGTCAGATTGACCTGGTCTCTTGTACTATTTTTATTTAGATTAAATCCAATCTTTACTTGATAGCTCCTTCTGTCACACTTGTCATGACTTGCTTTTGCAATAGGAGGAACAGAATAATAATCGGAACCATTGATAAAACAAGTCCGGCTAAGGCTAATTGCCATTGGCTGTTTGTTTCACCGAAGAAAGAATACATCTTAAGTGGAATCGTGTACATGCCATCTTTATTAACGACTAGTGATGGTAACAGGTAGTCATTCCATATTTTCATTGCATTCAAGATAACAACTGTACCTGTCATTGGGCTGACCGCTGGAAAGATAATATAAACAAAGGTTTTAAAAGGATAGGCTCCATCTAAAGCAGCAGCTTCGTCAAGAGTTTTTGAGACTCCTTGAAAAGCCCCATAAAAAAGAATAATTGAGAGGCTTACTGATAACCCGGTGTTCATAATGACCAGACTCGTTCTGTTAAGGAAATTAACTTTGCCAAAAAGTGAAAGAAGCGGGATCATAATTGACTGAAAAGGGATCAGCATAGTGCCAGCACAAAGATAGTAGAGAATTGAACTGAAAGGCCCTTTAACACGAGAAAGAGCATAGGCAGCAGCTGCCGAAACCAATGTGATTACAATGACACTGGCTACTGTGATAACTAAAGAGTTAAAGAAACTGCTTGTAAAATCAAGCGCCTGGTAAGCAGTTTTGAAATTTGAAAACGTAAAGTCCCGTGTAAACCATAACGGGTTTTGAAAAATTCCCCTTTTTCCCTTTAAAGCATTGATAATAACAATGATAAAGGGGTAGAACCAGAATAGGGCAATGATTCCAAAAAGAAAGCCAAGTAAGATTTTAGTTGATTTTTTCATCTTCTATCCCTCCCGCTTTCTTGAAAGTGCTAATTGAATAAAGGAAACAATGGTTACACAAAGGAAAAGGATAATTCCGGCTGCCTGAGCGTATCCCTGCTGGAAGTTTACAAAAGCAGTATTATAAATATACATCGAAATCATCTCTGTGGAGCGGTATGGGCCACCATTTGTAAGTGCTAAGTTTTGCTCATAGAGTTTAAACGAGTTGGCAAGTGTTAGAAATAGACTGATTGTAAAGGCTGGCGCCAATTGTGGCAGCTTGATGAAAAAGAAAATCTGGGTTGCTTTTGCACCGTCTAGAACAGCTGCTTGAATGGTATTCTTAGGAATTGCATTCAAGAAAGAAATATAGATTAACATAATATAACCGCTCATCTGCCAAACAAACAGAATTACTATCCCCCAAAAGCCTGTTGAAGGGTTGCTCAACCAACCTTTGAAAAAGTCAAGATGAAAAGCAGCGGCAATTGCCTGAAAAGCAGAAGTAAAAATGAATTGCCAGATAAAACCAAGTAGTATTCCGCCGATCAGATTTGGCATGAAGAAGATGGTTCTGAGTGATTTTGTGAGTCTGTTGTTGTGACTGGTGACGATTAACGCAAAAGCCAAACCGACTAAGTTAATTAGAATTACTGAAACAAAAGAAAATTTAACTGTTAGCCAAAAACTCTGCAGAAAGGTGGAGTCTTGAAAAAGGACTTCAAAGTTTTTCCAACCAATAAAAGAAGAGCGTAAACCATTGGAATCGGTAAAGGAATAATAAATTCCTATCAGAAATGGTACGACAATAATCAATAGTATAAAGAAAACTGCTGGTAAAACAAAAGCCAGATATTGATGTTTTTTGATAAGCATTTTTATCACTCCCCACTTTGGATTTCCCTGAGCTGTCGATATTTAGCCGATGTTTCCTTTTTCAATTCTTTCCAAGAGATCCCATTTACAAAATAGCGCTGTATATATGGCCCAAGTGCTTGGTTAGTAAAGCCATTCGGGTACTGTTTGTGAACAGGAGATTGTGCGTTTTTGGAAGTGCCGATCCGATAAATTTGTTTAGAAAGATCATCAGGCAGCCTCGAAACATCAAAGTTTTTAGTTGCAGGAACGAAACGCATTTCGTTAATGATTACGTTCTCAGCTTCTTTTGAAGTATACATCCAGTTAATAAAATCTTTAGCAGCTTTTTGCCGCTTGGGATGATCTTTAGTGATTCCTAAATACCATGAGGAACCGGTCAAAAGACGGTCAGTACCATCATTTTTAACAAAGAACGGTAACATGCCAAGATTTTTTTGCACGTATCCCTTTTCCAGACCATCAAGCGTCGGAATAATCCAATTTCCTTGAGGTATCATAGCAACTTTACCATTGAAAAAAAGGTCTTGGACAGAAGGATCATATTTAACTGAAAGAATCGGTTGTACATTATATTTTTTTACGAGATCATAATAATTTTTCATTTGCCTCTCGTATTTCCAAGGGAAAGTTTTGCTTTTGAAAGCTTTGACAAGATTATTGTTGTACGGCAGAGAAGTAAATTGTGCTGAAACAGAAGCAATTGAATTGGTATCAGCTCCGTTAAAGCCGAAAACGGCATCGATTCCAATCTTCTTTTTTTCTGAATTGAGTTTTTCAACCGCTTTCAAAAATTCAGAATAGTTATTGATCTTTGAGGTATCAATCCCAGCCTTAGCGAACACAGCTTTGTTATACGACCAGCCATAAGCCTCAAGATCGACTGGAATTCCAACCATACGTTTATTTGAAATTCCACCGCTAACAAGATTTGGTACTATGTTTTTACTTGCCTTAAGATCTTTCAGATTAATCAAATGATCCTTATACCGATCTATTTCAGGTAGCCCGCCAAGCATAATAATATCTGGAGCTTCCCCAGAGGCAAACTTCGCTTGTAAAGCAGCGGCCCCACCGCCTTGACCTGAAGTAGTAATTTGGATATTGACGTTGGGATGTTTAGCATGATACATCCGCGCTAATTTTTGATATTGTGCGGTTATTTCAGGCTTTTGATTAAAAAAGTTAAGTGTAATTTTTGAATTTTTTTCCTTTTGCGAGCTAAAACTACAACATGTTAAGACAATTAATGATAAACTCAACATAAAAGTTAGCTTAGCGATTTTAAAAAATCTTTTTTTCATGTCTTCCGCCCCGATTCATTGTCAATTGTTTGTCAAGAGCACCATTCTTTCTTACCTAAATTTTATGTTTTTATTATGAATCACTGCAGAAACAAAAGCAAAGAATAAACTCGAGGAGGCGTTTTTTATGAGTAAGATTCAAATCGAACACCTTTATAAGCGTTATGATAATGCGGAAAATGATACCCTAAAGGATATCAATCTTGAGATTGATGACAAGGAATTTGTTGCAATTATTGGACCATCAGGTTGTGGTAAGTCTACACTATTGCGTTGCTTTTCAGGTTTGGAAGAAGTTACAAAGGGAAAAATTAATGTAGATGGAAAGCGCTTCGATAATATTCCACCGCAAAAGCGCAGCATTGCAATGGTTTTTCAAGATTATGCATTATATCCACATATGACTGTTTACAATAACATGGCGTTCAACTTAAAACTTAGTAAATTTTCTAAAAGTGAAATTGATTCACGGGTCAAGGAAGCAGCACAAAAGCTTAATCTCACAGACTATTTGGCTCGTAAACCCGCGCAGCTTTCTGGTGGGCAGCGACAAAGAGTTGCTTTAGGGCGTGCAATGGTGCGCGCACCTGAAGTCTTTTTAATGGACGAGCCGCTTTCTAATTTAGATGCGAAGTTACGTGTTTCAACGAGGCAGGATATTATCGAGCTACATAAGCAGCTTGGAACTGTAACGATTTATGTAACGCATGATCAAGCTGAGGCGATGGCAATGGCGGATAAAATCTTGATCATGCGAGACGGAGTGGTACAGCAGTATGGTAAACCTGAAGAACTTTATGATAACCCGCGTAACCTCTTCGTTGCTCGTTTTATCGGTTCTCCCAGCATGAATATTTTAAAGGGTACTCTTTCGAACAAGGGAATTTTTAATTCAGGTGGTGTAAATTATGACCTTAGTGAATTCGTGAAAAAAGAAGTTTTGCCAACGGATAAAAGAGAGATTGTACTTGGCTTTCGGCCTGAGAAAGTAACGCAGGTAAAAAAGTCAGGAGATAATGATACAGCTCCTGAAAATTCTGCACAAAAAGAGGGATTTTTTGTACTTTCTGCAAGTAAAAATCTGGCTGAATACATGGGCGGCCATACGCTTGTCTATCTAAAAACTAAAGATGGTGTTAATATTGTGACTCAAACGCCTAAAAGAATTCCTAATGATGATAGCCACAAAAAATTAGATCTTTATATTCGTAATTCTAATATTTATCTGTTTGATGCTAAAAGCGGTCTGACACTTCAAAATGGTTAGCTTTACCAGATAAGAAAGAAAACGGTTAAGTTGGAGAGAAAGATTTGCTTACCATAAAAAAGCAAAAACGTACTAATTTGCAATTTGCATGTTAAAGATATAAACAAAGGAACCGTATCAAAAATGAAGTGCCCCATAATAGTTAGACAAAAATCTAATTATTATGGAGCGCTTTTTTATGACTAAATATACATTTGAATTCAAAGTTAAATTGGTTCAAGAGTACTGGAATGGAGACGTTTCTTACCCTGATTTAATGCGTAAATACAATATCCCAAGTATGATAACTATTCGAAAATGGGTTCTGCAAGCAAGCGTGCATGGGTTGTCATCTCTCAAAGCGCAACATACCAAAAAAGTTTACTCACAAGATTTCAAGCTTTTTGTGGTAAACTATGTAAAAACACATGAGGTCAGCCAAATGGCAGTCGCTGCCCATTTTGGTATTACATTCAGCCGGGTAAATTCATGGGTGAATACATTCCAAAAAATGGGTGCTGCTGGTTTACGTAAAAGGCCTCGATGGAGGCCTGCAAGTATGACTAAATCAACAAACAAGAAACTTAACCCGTCGGCCGAGGAAAAGTATAAAGAGGAAATTCTCAAACTCAAAGCACAACTTCAGGAAACTGAAATGGAACGTGATATTTTAAAAGCATTAGCGGCCATGAGGCACAATCAATGCAAGCATTAACAAGTCGCGAAAAAACAGTTATCGTGGACTCCCTAAGGTCGCAATACAAACTACAAATATTATTAGAACAATTCAAATTACCACGAGCTACTTACTACGATCAACGAAAACGGATGAAGAGACCTGACAAGTATAAAAATATAAAATTGTTCATTGAACATGTTTACCACGAAAGCCATGAGACGTATGGATATCGACGAGTATATGCGATGGCGTTAAAAGCTGGTTATACGTTATGCCGCGAAACAATTAGAAGTCTTATGAGTCTTTTAGGGCTTAAAGTTGGTGTGTATTCGAAGCACACTTCCCAGTATTCGTCATACAAAGGGCAAGTTGGACGCATTGCACCTAATATTATTAAACAAAATTTCAATCAAACCACACCATTAACCGTGTTCCATACCGATATAACACAAATTAGGCTAGTTGATGGTAAATGGGGTTATTTATCATGTGTCACTGATGAAGCAAGTGGTGAAATCCTTGTCGCCAAAGCTAGTACATCACCCAATATGGCCTTGATACAAGATACATTAGATGAATTAGAATCATGGATTACGCCCGGATCAGCAGCAATCTTACATTCTGATCAAGGCTGGCAATATCAGCAAAAAGCTTATCGTAAAGCCTTAAACAGAATGAACATTACCCAAAGTATGTCACGTAAAGGTAATTGTCATGACAACGCGCCAATTGAAAGTTTCTTTAACCTAATGAAACGAGAATGTCTGAATCGTATTCGCATTAACAACATTGATGAATTAGTCAAAGTTGTAGCAGAATACACTGATTGGTATAACAATGAACGGATTTCCATGAACAAAAATGGCCTAACGCCTGTTGAATACAGGAATCAGACCGTCATTGCATAACTCAATTCAAATTTGTCTAACTTTTTTATGGCACTTCAAAATCACATTTTGTTTCGGTTCCTTTATTTTATCTGAAAATTTACATTGACAAGACACCTCTAAAAAGGTAAAACAATAAGCATGTACCAGGGGGTGTCTTGACATTTTGAAAAATTTATTAGGAGGACTTTGGATGAACTCAACAAGAAAACTAGTAACGGTTACGGGACTAGCGTGGTTATTTGATGCAATGGATGTGGGGATGCTTTCTTTTGTGATTGACGCTGATCGGTTTATCCCACTACAAGAAATTCGCAATGTGTCCTTTAAAAATACGGAGAAGCTATAAATTTCTAGCTCTCCGTATTTTTCTTAACACTTTATTTGCTGGCTCTGTTTTTTCTAATTGCTTTATTTTAGACAGTTTTACTTCAATGTAGGCAAAAGAATTCACAGACCTTTGCCATTAATTGATAACGTTTTTCAGATCTCCTGATAAATATGCTTTTATATTATCAACAGTCATATGCAACAACCGTTCTCTTGTCTCATATGGTGCCCAAGCAATATGTGGGGTAATATAACAATTTTTGGCCTGTAATAATGGGTTATCACTAGCAATGGGCTCCCCTTTAACAACATCAGTGGCGTAGGCATAAATTTTGCCTTCATTCAAGGCATTCTTGATGTCCGCTTCATTAGCCAATTTACCTCGGGCCGTATTCAATATAATAACCCCAGTTTTCATTTTGACAATCGTATCATTATTAATTAAATCAATTGTTTCTGGTGTTTGGATCACATGCAGACTAAGCACATCAGATTGCCTTAATAGTTCATCAAATGAAACCTGCTGAATCCATGATTCAGGAACCTTTTTAGGACGATGATTATAGAAAATAACTTTCATAGAAAAAGCGTGTCCTATTTTAGCAACTTTTTGCGCAATATGGCCATAACCGATTAGTCCTAAAGTTTTCCCTTTTAATTCTAATAACGGTTTTTCCCAAAAAGTAAAATCAGGAGCCTGTGCCCATCGGTTTTCATGAACAAGCTGATTATGCAATCCAACTTGGCTAGTCACTTCTAATAATAACGAGAAAGTAAATTTTGCCACTGCGTCACTTGCATATGTGGGAATGTTAGTCACCACAACCTTGTTCTGGTGTGCGCTCTCAATATCAACGACATCATAACCGGTTCCCATGATTCCGATATACTTCAATCGTGATGTTTTGCTAATCACTTCATGATCTAGGGGTGTTTTGTGTGTAATGACGATATCAGCATATTTAATTCGTTCAGAATAGGTTATACTAGACAAAAGATCAGCTCCTAAAAGATGGGTTTGTGGTAAACACCATTTTAAAGGAAGCTGATCTTTTTTGTCCGAACAGCGTTCGGATTAATTTTACAATCTACCATATAAAGGTTATTTCTCGTTTTCTTTGATCATTAGTAATATTGTTTCTTTTTGGCGTTGCGATACATTATTGTCCAGATAAACCTCACACATTTGTTTAACTAAATCATACATTTTTGTGTTTGTAACAATGGACATACTTTTGATTAAATCATAAACTGGTGGATCAACTTTAATTGTTTTTCGTTCAGTAGCTTTATATTCTTTTTTTATTGACAAGTCTCTACTAACATCAGCAGTGTTTTTGATATTCGGTTGTACATTATTATCCCTTTTCAGTAAAGCCATCTAATTTCAACTTCTTTCCCTTTTCAGTTAGTCTATTCCCATTAATGAATTCATGTTCATAATGGAAACCTTCAACATCTCCAGTGCTTTCAAACGATTCAATACGTTTTAGAAGTTCATTAAATATATCAGCATACAGTGAAAATATTCGCTTATCATGATAATCTTCAAATTGAACCCCTTGAGCTGTATACCATTCTAATCTGGCATGGTTATTAATAATATTATTAAATACATTATCACGTCCAAAATATTCAATAGTTTCATCAACTATTTTTTGCTGTAGAGGCCTACGTGCCTGCAATAAGACTGGTAACACACCAGCAACTTGTACATTGATTAAATCTCCAAAATCATTAACTAGTGTTTGTAAATATGTAAGTATTAAGCGTTTTGAACCATCAAAAGAGAATTGTTGGGTCTCTTGAATAACGATAACGTAATCAGCACAAACCATTGCATTATCAACTTTAATATCCGTTGATGGTGGAACATCAATAAAAATGAAGTCGTAAGAATCTTTTATTTTGTCTAAAAGCTTTTTCAGATAAAATGTTTTGTCAGCTAATGATTTAAATTTTTTGTCTAAAAACTCTGTATAGTTACGCATATCATAATCGCAACCAATCATATCAATTTTAGGTGATAAATTAACAATGCCTAGAGATAAATCTTCTTTTTCTAAACAAGCCATTAATGTATTCGGTATTTCAGGATTTCCAAATGTTTTTGACAAGAATTGAGTTGCATTTCCTTGTAGATCAGTATCTATAACTAGAACTTTTTTATTAAATATAGTAGCAGCTACTATAGCTTCCATTACAGTATCAGTTGTTTTTCCTACTCCGCCCTTTTGCTGGGCATTTATGATCGTATATGTCATTATGCCACCTCCAAAAATAAATATAACTCAATTATAAGGGAATGTAAAATAAAATGTAATAAATCTCCTTTTGATATTTTTGTCTAAAGGAGAAAAGGAGAATAGTCTCTTAGGAGAAAAAGAGAATAAGAGACTAGGAGAATAATACACTAAGAGAAAAGGAGATTAGGAGAAAAGGAGACTTTTCGGCTTGTAATTGTTCTTAGATAGGCTTTTTTAATAAAAAAAGGAGAAAAGGAGATTAGGAGAAAAGGAGAATAGTCTCTTAAGAGAAAAAGAGATTAGGAGAATAAGAGATTAGGAGAATAAGAGATTAGTACACTTTTTGTAAAAAGGAGATTTTTTGCATTTTAGCTTTACAAAAAGGCTGTAAGGGTGTATATTTTAAGCATAGAAAAAAGGCTATCTCAAAAGAGATAACCTTCATAAAAAGAAAAGCCACCTGATATTGGCGTATCAGACAGCAACCAAATTCAATATTATGTAGTTGTATTATACAATATTTTACCGATATTGTAAATGTGTGTGATTTCAAAGACTTAGGAGACAAGCTAAGTAGGTAATGCTAGTATATTGTAGGTTTCATATTTCGATATGTGACAGCTGCTTACAGTTGAAAGTAATTCAAGTAGACAAGTCGTGAACTCAGCGACTACTTCACAAAAAAAATTGAGTGCTCTTAAGATTGAACAATCCAGTTTTAAGGGCAAGCTTGACCTTGCTTGTAGGCTAGAAACTACTATTAAAAGGTTGGTGGTAAAACGGTAGAAATACAGAATCATGTAACTGTCATGATCGAACAAATAAAAATAATGATTATGACGTCTGCTAGGGCGTTTTTTAGTAGATAGATACGCAGTTGAAAGTTACATGATTAGCAGAAATGCTAGAAATTGATTGTTAAATGAGTGACGACTATACTTCGAGAAAGTAAAGTAGATTAAATTTTTCTCTTTCAAAAACAAGGGAAAAATTTTGCTTTCGTTCAGAACTACCATCTCAAAAGTAAAGCAGTCTACATTCCAGTTGTCAATGAATATTGTTGAATATATTGAAAAAATTTGAACAAATATATAATGAAATTCACAAAGTCAAAAGGTTGTTAAATTAAGTAGTTTAGAGGTATACCAATTTATGTTTAGTTTGTGAAAAAATAGAATGAATTAAATTGTTAGATAGAGGTTGGTAATAGGGATATAGTTACTTTTTCTAATCGGGATTATGTAAACTTTTAAATTTCAACAGAATAAAAATTCAATACGTTGTATAAAGATAGTAAGTTTATTTTTCATTTTTTTTATATGGAAATTATAACGTAGAAAGGGGGTTAGAAGATGAATGAAATACAAAAGTATATCGATAAGTATTGTTTTACTTCTGAAGAGAACCGACGTTTTGCACGCTCGAATTTTACAAAGTTAGTGCATACGAATGCTCGTTTTGAGGGGGTTAATACCACTTTACCGCAAACACAAACTATTATGGATGGTATGAGTGTTGCAGGGGTGCCAGTAGAAGATGTTTTAACTATTGTTAATTTAAAGCGTGGTTGGCAGTATGTGACTGTCCAAGATGAACCTTTAACGTTAGCAATGGAAAAGCAGATTAACAAAATTGTGGCGGCGGAAGATGCCTTAGTTCCTGGTGATTTACGACAGGGTCAAGGTGGGGTTAATTTAGGTGGTGAAGAATTTTTTGAACCACCATTAATTGATGAACAACAGGAACAAGTTTTTTTACAAAAAATATTGATTGATTCACAGATAACAACTACTGATAAGGCTCTGACAGTCATGTATCATAATATGCGCCAACAAATCTTTTGGGATGGTAACAAAAGAACAGCTACTTTAAGTGCTAATAAAATTATGATTGATGGTGGTGCTGGTTTGATTAACGTTCCTTTGGATAAGTGGGATAAATGGAATGAGTTAATTGCTGATTATTATCGTACCAATGATATGACAAAAATTAAACAGTGGACGTATGATAATGCTATTCAAGGTTTAGATGTGCGAAAAAACAAAGAAAAAGATTAACCCAGATTTGAAACAACCCAGAGTTAAAAAAGAACAGCTAAATAGGTTGGGATATAAAGATACTGATATTGATTATTTGATACTAAGCCAATTAATTGCGAAGAAATATCCATGAAATTAGTTAGTCAAAAACGTATCACGACCAAAAAAAACAAAATAAATAAAATCAAGTGGAAATTGAATTAAACGTAATAATATTAATTGGAGAATAAATAGTGAAAAATAGAACAGTAGGCATTTGGTTAGCAATCATTGGTGCATTTTTTTGGGGCGCTGCAGGGACGGTAGCTCAATTTTTATTTAATAATTATAGTCTATCTCCACAGTGGTTGGTAGGTATAAGATTATTAACATCAGGTTTTTTACTATTGGCGTTTGTATTATTTATTAAAAAGGAGCCTATATTAAATATTTGGCAAAATAAAAATAGTGTTATGTTACTGTTAGCCTTTTCATTTTTGGGAATGCTTCCATCACAGTTCACATATTTTATGGCAATTAAGTATGGGAATGCTGCAACTGCTACTATTTTACAATTCACTGGTCCACTGTTCATTATAATTTTTATTGCATTAAGACAATTAAAGTTTCCCCGTAGAATAGACTGTATTTCAATTATTATTGCAATGATCGGTACAATTTTGTTGGTAACCAAAGGACATTTAAATACATTATCTTTAGCACCTATGGCTGTTTTTTGGGGGTTATTGGCTGGACTTAGTCAAGCGTCCTATACTTTAATTCCAAAAAAATTATTGAGTGACTTTAGTCCCTTAATATCCTTATCAACTGAGTCAGCGAGGACGACTTCGTTAGCTGCCTTTGGCAAGTGCCCCTTGGTTAATTGTAGGTTTTTAGCGATGTACTCGTCGTTATTCATCCCAACGAATTGTGCGGATTCACGTTTTCCGCCAATTTTCATATTAACTGGTGTAATGCCAAGTGTTGCGGTTTTGTCGTCGCTTAACTGATCCACCTGTTTCGTTGTCAGTAATGACTGTCCGGCATTGCCATTAGCGTCTTTGGTCATTACAAAGGACTTAGACTGCCAGCTGTCCACCGCAGCGGTGTTAGCTGTTGCCAGCCCGAGCGCCAGGGCACTTAAAATGAAAATCAAATAACTGATTAAGACGACGACTGTTAGAATCAAGCCGTACCGTAGTTTTTCTTTTTTAATCTCTCTCATTGCTAAAAACATTTGTTCCTCCTGTATTTGTTGCAGTTCAGCAAACTTACTATACACAAGTATACATGCTCTTATGATGAGATTCCGGACTAGTTTTGCTAGTTTGGTAAAATATCATCATAGGAGCATTTTTATTTAGGGTTACACGTTATGAAGAGGGGCCGTGCCATAAGTCCTTCAAAACAAAAGAGATTAGTGAAAATCGTTCTTTGATTTTCACTAATCTCTTCTTTTGTGTTATAAAATAATTATAATTGGTGTTCTTCGCCACCAATTTTCTAATATTCATTGCCATCAAGGCAATTCCAGCCTCCCTTTTTACCTTTTCAAGCCCCCTAACTGAAAATCTTCTAAAACCTAAACAAGCCTTCAATCCACCAAAAACTGATTCAACGTCTATTTTACGTCGACCGTAAATTGAACCAGATTTTATTGATTCCATAAATAATTTACTAACAGAGAAGGATTTAGCACCGACTAGTTCAACTGAGAAGGGAAGGGAAATTATTTTCTTAATTATGAAAGCAAATAATAAAAAGGACACTATTCCATTATTTGCAAACCGTTAAACGTAACCTAGAAAATCTTGGATTTAACGTAACTTGGGCGTTGAGCGATAGATAAATTTCCAATAAGCAGTTTAAGAGGGTCTATAAGTAATAAATAACCCCTTAAAAACATTGTTAAAATAGCACCCCTATATCTATAATGTATATATAGGGTGTTATTATTTTTCTTTCATTAACAAATAACGTCTATTTTTCAGAAAAATTGTTGGATCTTTGTACTAATTGAACTAATTTCTTGCTGAGATAAAGTGGCCACAACTTCGCCATCTGATCGTTTTGTTGGATCGATGGCACGAACATGTTGCAATAATGCTGTGCCGTGAATTTCTTCCTTGTCTACCCCGATAAATAACGGTGATTTAACATACTTTTCCAGGGTACGATATTTATCAGATGTACTTATTGGTACAACAAGGATCGTATTAAAATAGCGATTATAGTGATCGTTGCTCACAATTAAACACGGTCGCTTTTTCTTAGTTTCAGTGCCTTTAGCCGGATCTAAATTAATCCACAAAATAGCGCCTTGTTTTAATTTCATTAATCAAAGTCTTCACTTTCTACGTCTTTACCCCAATCAACTTCTGTTGTACTGAGATTTCCAAACTTTTTTTCTTGTTCATCAACAAGTTGCCATAGATCCGGTTTACTACGAACAATCATTACTTTACCATTTGGTTCAATCTGCCATTCAATTGTGTCAGTAGAACGAACTTTTAACAGTTCACGTACTGTTTTAGGAATTGTAATCTGATTTTTACTTGTGATCTTCGAGCTAACCTTAGTTACATTGCCTGCACTCACAATATCATCTCCTTACTTTTTCCTTACAAAAATAATAACATAACTGCTTTAATATTTCAAGAAAAGGAGAAAAGACTATGCAACAAGTTGTCTTACCAATCAAAGATTCAAATGTTCTCAAAGAGGTTCAAGATTCGTTACTCAATAATTTCAAAGCTGGCCAGCGTAACTATACAATCTAAAAAATATAGCGTAGCGACGTTCTTATTTGATTCTATTAAAAGGATGTGACGAATCTAAAATTTGCTGAATGGTCTTTAAGGCAAGAATAAAAGGGAGTAGAAGATTATGTATAGTCCATAAAGTGAAGAATACTTAAAAGATGTGCTAATTCGTTTTGCGTATCATTCGACAGGAATTGAGGGAAATACACTAACCTTAAATGATACTAGATTAATTTTAGCGTATGGCCAACTTCCAAGTGAAAAAGGGCATTCTTTAAAAGAGGTTTTTGAGGTAGAAAATCACCGACAAGCTTTTGACTATCTTTTTAAAGAAGCAACAGACAAAAGACCCTTTTTGCCGTTAATAGTGCGTAATTTTCACAGATTATTAACCGATCACATACTACCAGACGGCGGACAGTATAAGAGTCTGCCGAACTATATTCAGGGTGCGGAGTTTAAAACGGCAGAACCCTTTGAGGTATCTAACAAAATACAAGCCTGGTGTGATCAACTTAATCAAGCATTTCAAACTGATAAAAGCCTTGATGATACTTTGACTACTTTAATGGAAAAACATATTGAATTTGAAAGAATACACCCATTTAGTGACGGTAATGGTAGAACAGGAAGGATGTTGATTGATTATGGCTTGGTTCTAAAAAAAGAACCGATATTGGTTATTGAAAGAAAAAATCGTGATGAATATATCCAATATGAAGTTAACAAAGATGTACCAGGACTAGTTGAATATGCAAAAAACAAATTAACTAATGAACGAGAACGTATGCTAAATTTTTATCAAACGTCCGAGAGGATAAAAGCATTTCAAAAGAAAGAGTTCAATTTACTTCAAAAGACCACGAAGCCGTTTCTAAAGAACAACGAATAAAGAAATTAAATGATACCCAATTGAATGAAGAGTATACTAAGCTGAATCAGGCAAATACTAAGCAACAAAAAGAAATAGATTTAATTAGAAAAGAAATCAGTAATAGAACTCAAAATCAACTTAAAGAGTTTGCTAAAAAGAATCCAGAAATAGGCTTACAAAAAAACAAAGAGAACAAAAAATACAGCCCTAGTTTGTAGGATTGTCTTTTTTGAACTTATCAGGCTTTTTGTTTTTCACATAGTCAGAAAAAATTTTCAAAAATTGTTCTGTTTCATCAGTATTAAGATTGTCGATTTCAAAGTATTTATCTAAGAGTGCTCCTTTTTGAATTAATAATCTAGTTCGTTCTTTTCTTTTTTTAGCATTTTCATAATATTCTGATTGGCGAAGTTTGAAATTCTCTTGTTCTATTTTTTTCTTTAAACGTGCTTGCTGGTTGACCAACTTTTCATATTGATTAGTCATTTGAAACACCACCAATTTAGGCTTGATTATTTTTTAGAAAGTTAGAAACTTTTTGAGCGAGGGCTTTTATTTCAGCATTAGATAAATTAGCATAGTCTAAATTAGCTTGCTTAATAATTTGCTTACCTAAGTTCTGTTCAATCTTAACTTTTTCAGCCTTTATTTTTCGGTTAAGTTCTTCAAATTGTTGTTGTTGTTTTTGAAATTTGGTTAATGACATAACAGTTTCCTCCTAAATCGCTTAGTAAAGTCACTTAAATATTATCACTAAAAATAATTAATGACAACTGGTTAGTTGAATACCCACTAAAAAAATAGTAAAATAATAATAGATATTAAGGAATCATTGTTCGAGTTAAACGAGGTCAATGCGCACTTACACGTCATCAAAAATGACGTTGTGCTAAACCCATTAAAACCTGTATTAGAAGTCGCCGATGGCGACAACAAAGTTAAACCCATAGAACCAAAGTGAGAAGGTGACTGATATGGCAATCTTTCATATGAGTTTTAGTAATATTAGTGCCGGTAAAGGACGAAGTGCCATTGCCAGTGCTGCTTATCGAAGTGGTGAAAAGCTATTTGATGATAAGGAAGGTCGCCACTATTTTTATGCCCGATCGATCATGCCAGAAAGCTTTATTTTGACGCCAAAAAATTCACCTGAATGGGCGAGTGATCGAGAGCAGTTGTGGAATGAAGTTGAAAAGAAAGACCGTAAATCAAACTCACGGTATGCAAAAGAGTTTAACGTGGCTTTACCAATTGAGTTAAGTGTAGATGAACAAAAAACATTATTAACTAAATACGTGCAAGAAAACTTTGTTGATCAAGGCATGGTAGCCGATGTAGCGATTCATCGTGATCACCCAGATAATCCACACGCACACGTGATGTTAACCAATCGCCCATTTAACCCCGATGGTACTTGGGGACAGAAAACAAAAACAGAATACATTTTAGATAGTCATGGTAATAAAACTAAGACCCCTGCAGGGAATGTGAGAAACCGAAAAATTTGGTTGGTTGATTGGGATAAAAAAGAAAAAATAACTGAATGGCGGCACAATTGGGCGGCAAGTGTAAATCAGGCTTTAGAGCAAAAAAACATTCCTGATCGGATCAGTGAAAAATCATTTGTGGAACAGGGAATAGCTGACACACCAATGCAACACGAGGGAATCAATAGCAAACGGCATGAAAGAAAGGCATTTAATCAACAAGTTAAGAACTATCGTAAGTCCAAAGCTAGCTATAAAAATATGCAGGAAAAAGTAGCTAATCGAGGTCACTTAGATAGCCTAAGTAAACACTTCTCGTTTAACGAGA
>NZ_CP049301.1:0-145096 GCF_019443985.1 Liquorilactobacillus hordei DSM 19519 | reverse complement strand
TGTTTCATACTTAACACTTCTTTCATTATGTTTATTACTATGTTAAAATAGAGAGAATTTTAACAATCTATAAAGTAGGCTATTAAGTTTCAATAACCCACTTGAACATTGCTAAAAAATTGTGTGTTTTTATACTTGGTGCTGGTTAGGTCGTCAATTAGATACGCTCTTACTTTTTCAAGTAGTCATTGCATGTTTATATTTTATTTTAAACTATTGAACTTAATGCAGATTTTTTTCACTCCCGTTGTATATTGTATGCTTAATTTATCTCCATACTGTCTAATCAAGTGCCTGATTGTATTCAAGTGATTAGAATATACTTGTTTGCTAGTTATCCGCGTTCTCAATCTGCTCCTATCCTAGTATTTGGTACATAAATTTCTGAACAGTTATGCCATAATTAATAAAACAAGATAGGAGCATTCCAATGAAACGATATCAAGATGATTTTAAAGCCAGCATTGTGAAGATGCATCGTGAAGAGAAAAGATCTATTCGCTCGCTTTCCGAGGAATACGGTGTTTCTCCAGCCGCAATTCATAACTGGGTTAAAGGCGCTAAATCAGTTGAGCTAGAAGACGGTACTGAAGTAACGTCCAAAGAATTCAAACAACTTCAAAAGGAAAATCAGCGATTAAAGGAGGAACTTGAAATTTTAAAAGCTGCGGCGGTGTTACTGGGAAAGCATTAGGACGAATTAATTGCCTTGTCTTCATAGAAGATCAGTTATTGCGACACCGCTTATCAATTATTCTTTCGGCACTGAATTACCGCGTAGCACCTATTACCATTGGAAAAGATATCAACCTAGTCAACACGAACGTGTTGATAATCAGCTCAAAGAAAAAATTAAATTGATTTGGGAAAATAATTATCGTGCCTATGGTTATCCACGAATAACGATGGTGCTTCGCAAGTCAGGCATCCGTGTTGGGTCAAAACGAATTTTACGATTAATGAGGGAAATGGAGATTCACTCTTTAATGAATCGGCGATTTAAAAAACCTGGCACTCATGTGGATCATTCACAACGCCCCAATTTAATCAAGCACCAGCCCAATGCAAGGATATGGCGTGCTGACATTACTTATTTGGAATTACGTCCAGGAACCTGGGTTTATCTCAGTTCTATTTACGAACCAAAGGTTCATCAAGTTCTTGCTTTCAAGATTGGTCGTCAGATGGAGGCGCCGTTAGTTGTAGAAACGATTAATCAGGCGCTTGAATGTCATCAAAAGCCACAATATTTTCACTCTGACATGGGTTCACAGTACACCAGCAACGAAGTTGAAACTTTACTTGAACGGCATCAGATTAGCCACTCATACTCAAAACAAGGTTATCCTTATGATAATGGGCCAATTGAAGCTTTTCACTCATTGTTGAAGAGAGAGTTTGCCTTTCAAACAACTTTTTCCAATTTTGAGGACTTGGTAATCCGAACCTCAAATTACATCAGTTGGTTTAATTCCGACAGAATTAGAACGAGTGTTTAGAAAAAGATGTGCCATTTATTGACATAGGAGCAATCTAACAATTCGCTAACTATTCAAGTGTTTCAGTAGGTTGCTAGTCTACCGAGGTTATTAAGTTGTCAAAGGTCAAAGTGTGTTTGATTGACTAACTGTCGTATAGAATACTAGAAAGTCGATATACATTGTAGCCTATCTTTCACACCTGATTGATACGGCGTTGTCTCGCCTTGATACCTTGTTGCTAACTTACAAGAACTATGTTACAACTTTCATTTTAAGTTGTCAACACTTTTTTTAATTCTTTTTGAATTAAGTTTTGCATTTAAAGGCTTGCTTGCTTAATTCATGTTTCAAGTTTAACACTTAATATTTAAGTTGTCAACACTTATTTTAATATCTTTTTAAGTTTGATATTATATAGCTATCTGACGCACTTTAAGGCGTTCTTGATACATACCTAATACCTAACTCTATGATACCTATATTAAAACATAGCTTTTAAAAAGTCAACACTTTTTTTAATTCTTTTTGAATTGATTGTTAGAAAGATAAAAGCTATCTATCAATCAACAATCACAATACTACACCATTGAATATGTTGTGTCAACACTTAATTTAATATATTTTTAAATTGATAATATATAGTAGAAACACGATTAAAATATAGTAACGAAATATAGTTTAAAGCCTTATGGCTGTAAGGCTTGTTGGGTGTAATATAATGTTATGATAGTAGTATGCTAGTAATATATGTATATATAGTATGATATGGTATAGTGTAGCGTATTGGTATATATGGTGTAGTAGTATATATGTATAGTATGAACGTTAGTATAACAATGATAGTTAGTGAGTGATCGTGCTTAGTAGTGCAATATGGTATAGTCAAGTGTATTGAATGAATGATTGAATTAAATTAAATTAAATTAAATTAAAAATAAATTGAATAATAGAAAAAGAAAAAAGACAAAAAGAGAAAGTAAAAGCAAATTAATAGTATACATGTATATGAGTATGAGTGATTGAATTAAGATTAGTTAGTTGGTTGGTTAGTGATTGGTGATTAATTAGTTAAGTGTGCGAGTAATTGAATTGGTGAACGGAAAAATAGAAAGTGAAACAGTAATGAAAAATTGAGAAATAAATTAAACTATTTTTTGTAATTGAAATGGTGGCGAAATAGTGAGAGGAATTTTTTCTGATATTGCTATGATATGTAAAACATTTTAAATAGTTGAATGTGATATCATTTTGATATTGTAATGATATTGTAATGATATGATTTAATGATTAATAAAATATTTTAGTGTTATCAGATACTCACACAAAACAATTAAATTTTTTTAGACAAAATAAATAAAAGTGGCTGCTGGCTGATTGGAAAAAATTGACACCTTAAAAAAATATCAAACGGGGGCTATTTTAAAAAAGATAAAACATTTTTAAATAATGCTATACACTGTTAAGTAGTATTATTCTTTACAGTGCGGTGGGGGCTGTTTTTCTCAAAACAAACTAAATTTTTTGTGATTTTTCAAATCAGTAGCTACACCTACACACCATAAAAATTTCTCTACATTTCCCCTACACTCTCCCCACCCTACTACTCCAGCTAATCAAGTTACTCTAATTATCCCATTTTTCCTACATTTTTCTTAGTCCCTACTTTGCTACCTACTTACCTATCTACTTTTCGTGCTATATTTTTACTCTCGTATTTGTCTACTTTCCCTTTGTATCAGTATTTATTCACTATTACTCCCTACGTATTTTCCTAGTTTTTACATAATTTTGCTCATATCACATTCGCTCACGCGTTTTCTAATCTAATTTTGATCCACTACTCAACCACTTATTCACCTAAATGATCTCTCAATTAAAATTTATGATCACGAAACAAGCTATTCAGTTTTCCAATTGAATTTAAACTGGCAACCAAACTTTAATAATAAATTAAATTAATTTATATAACTGGTAAATGAAAATAAAACTCACGTTTTCAATCAAGTAAAATCCCACTAAAAAGTAAATAAAATATACAACAATTTTCTCCTGTTTTATTTTAAAAATATTTTACTAGGATTTTAAAAACTTTAAGATTAATTCACTATAATTTTTTAGTGTTTTTAGAGCTTTCTGAACACTCTTTTGCAGACTTTTTAACTTCAAGAATACTGTTTCTAACACTCCGAATTGACACTTTTCTTTAAAAATTGCCTTGTAGACTTTTTAAAATTCAATATTTCTGTTATTTTTGTTCGCTTACATTTTATTTTTTCAATAAAAATAGCTAATTTATAAATTCAAAAAAGAATAGTCTACACTTCTTTCTATTGGAAATGCCCTTATATCAGCGTTTATCAAACTCAATAGTTTAACTAATAGTATAATACGCAGTTTATTAAACAGTATAGTATTCGTTAAAGTAAATAAATAAGTACATATACATACTAATAGTAATACTAATAAAAATATATTATGAATTTAATTTATATTCTAATATATACTTTCTAATGTATTTGTGTTTAGATGTTTAATACCTATTATATCTATAAGTTAATTAGTATGTAGACTTACTAATATACTTAAATATAGAAACTTACATTGTATTAAATATTAATTTATATGTTTGAGTATATGTATATATAGACTTGTACTTAGACGTTTAATTAAACATAGAATCAAACATATACTTTTACTTGTAAACAAAAACTAATATAAACATATATATTTGTATTCATTTAAAAATAGAATTTATAAAGTCCGACACAAAAAAGCCACAGATGAAATTTCTGCAGCGAGTAACTATTGAGTTATCACAATAGTTTAATTAATAGTATTAGCAATAGAATACTATTATATAATCTATTTATATATATACATAGTAATCATAACAGTAATTAAAATACTAATTCATATAATAATACTATTTTAATTTACATTACAATTACTATTATACTTATGTTTATGTTTGTATTTCTAATATAAAATAAAAATAGACTAATCAGTTTCCTGACTAGTCTATTTAACTAAAATTCATAAGGTTCTATTTCTTGTTCCATATCTTCTTTCCCAATTAATCCCATTTGAAATAATTCTTTCAAAACAGCATTATTAACTACAGCTGATTTTATTCCCCTTGAATATTGTCCTGAGCCATCTTTTTTCATACTGATATCATCAATGATCTTCGCAATATCTTCTCTAAGAGTAACTGTTTTTGAGATTTTCTTTACCCTATGAAAAACCTCATTATGTTGTAATATATATTTCCCGTTCATATTTTTAGTAACTATTTCCTTTGCTTCTTTTTTCTTAGGAAGGCTACTAAAAATGTCTGATCCTGTAACAGTAGGGGAGGGGGTATTTTTTTCGACACTAGGTTGAATTATAACAGTGTCTTCATTACTAGTAACATTTTGATTTTGTTCTACTTTTGTTTCTTCATTTTCTTTTTTATTATCTATATTATTTTCATTAGAAGTAGTTTGGTCGTTAAACATTCCTTCAAGTGGTGAACCCTGGAAATCTTTTGATTTGCTATTTCGACTACGTTTTCTTCTATTACTGTCTGTTAATTCATTCATAGCCTATCCTCCTATAAAGTAATCGTTCCTTTTTCAATCATCTCGTCCAACAAACTATAATAAGTATCAATTAATTCATTAGTTTTATTGGATAGGGTAGCAGGTAATCCACGATATGCTGTGGCCGATGCGAATCTAATAGTATTAGGTATTTTTGTAGAAAAGAATGGTATATTATTTCTATTTGCATATTCTGTTATTGCAAGAGTTACATCGGCATGAAGTTTGGTTGTTTTTCTGTATTTAGCAGCTAATAGACCACCAATTTCAAGTTTAGAATTATATTGTTCTTTAATAACTCTTACTCGATCAAGAATATTACGAACACCATCAATAGAATAAGCATCTGGTTCATATGGGATAACTACTTTATCAGCAATAGCAATTATAGAACTTGTTACAGCTTTTATCTCAGGAGGTGTGTCAAAAAATATATAATCATATTCCTTATCAATATTATTCATTTTAGTTTCTAACATATTGAAATAATCTTTGGTGGGGGAGGCGACTGCAGCTACTACAGCTAATAATTGTTGATCACTAGTTTTTGTAACATCTATATCTCTACTAGTTAATTCACGAATTGCCTTTATGTTATTTAGTCCAAAGTCATCTTCAAATTGTTTCATCTTATCAAATTCCAAGAAGTTCATATTACTATTTGCTGGAATAAGATCTATATTCTTATAAACGTCTTTTAAAATTGCTTCTTCAGGAGAACTATAATCCATAAAGACATCGTAGATACTTGTTTTTATTTTACTTTCATCATTAGGATCAATACCGAAACTACGGGTAGCATTTCCTTGACCATCACTTTCAACGATAAGTATTTTACTTTCAGGTTTTCTAGTGTGTACACAGCCAGCAAGATTAACACAAGTAGTGGTTTTTGTGCTTCCACCTTTATTATTTATGAAAGCTATTTTTTGTGCCATATATTCTTCCTCCAAATAAATTGAAAATTTATTTTAATACTTTTTATTGACTAATCTCAATAATCTAACCCACAGTATTTTATGTACTTAACTATTGATTAAACTATTGTTTTAATCAAATACTTCATTGGTTTAAATAAATTATACTTTTTCATGGTGTGTTTTGCAACCATAAAGGGTAAAAAAGATATGAATCACTATAAAATAAGACTTTTCAATAGATTTATGTACTATATTATGTATTTATCTCCATTATATTCTCAATAGTTAAAACAATAGTTAAACCAATATATTACAAAATAGATATAAACATAAATGTCTAATTTAATTACCTCACAGAATACTACTTAAACCCCAGTATTATGCCATTTCGGTTAATTCTATGTATTGCATTTATTCTAATAGTGTGTTTTAATCAAAGTATCAAAGTGTGAAAACAACACATTTGGAGTGAATATAAATGATTAGTTCTAAAGGATATAGTCACAACTTGCGTGGTATATATCTTGGATATTTAATTAAACTCTTGAATAAGAAATATTTTGTATCAATGTCACCTATAGCAAAAGAACTAGACATGAATTCTAATTATTTTAGAGATTTTGCTAGGGGACTCAAAAATATGCCTAATGAAAAATTAGATCTTATAGAGGATTTTCTATATGACTTATATGGAGCTATCTTAATAGATGAAGTTCCACAGAAGCATAGCGAATTCCAGGAATTTATTACCACATTGCCAAATTCATTAATTTATAAAGAAATTGTAAATTAAAAACGATTAGAGTCCACTACAACTCTAATCGAATTAACCAATGAATTCTTATAAACCCACTACAATTTATAAGATGTATTAATAGAATTCTCCAACCACTAAATTTTCGAGTTCTATTTATGTTATAAAACATAGATATAGCTGTATTTGCGCTAATCTTATTTAGTATATTATAGCATGAATACAGCCCTTAGTAAACTTTATAAAAAAGAAAGGGGCGATTAATTATGCTTAAAAACGAAATAAACCAAGATAATTTACCTTCCACTGCCTACCTACAAGTTAATTGTGATCTACTCAATAATAAGATCTATAAAAAACTTGATATGACAACTATTATGCTCTATTCTCTTTACGCAAATCGAACAACTTGCAGTATTTATAATTCTGGTGACGGTTCATGGAAAGATGATAATAATAGAATCTATATTTTATTTACGAATGAGGAAGCAGCCAAAATCTTACGTGTTTCTTCAAGAAAAATTTCCGATTCAAGATCTGCTCTACAAGAATACGGACTTATTGAAGTACAAAAATTTGGTCTTAAACAAAATCGAATTTTCGTAGCTAATCCCGAACATAGTGAAGAAGAGGGGGTTATGAGCTATAAAGGCCACAAAATTAACTACAAAGTTTCTATCTCTCCAGAAGTAGAAAAATATTCTACCTCGAAGTCGCATAATAATCATACAAGTGTACTTAATCATAAAACAGTTAATACAAAAGATACAAGAGTAACTAACTCCAAACAGAATGTGTCTAAAGATAATGATACATCATCTGATGAAGCATTGATTGATGCACTAAAGTATCGTTACAAAAATATTTTTGATGATAAATTTTTTATCAATTTAAAACATGCAACTCAAAACAATTATAAACAAGCAAAATGGTTTATTGACACCATATTTAAAGCGAAATACAGTTCTACTAAGGCATTTAAAAACTCAGGCCTACCTGTGGACTTAATTCTAGCTACTACCTTTGAGGAAAATTCTTATTACAGAGATAATATTGCTGGTGCTTTATTAATTATTATCGAACAAGCATATAGATACAAAAAAGTAGAGAATATTGGTGGTTTTATTTATTCGTTCATGCGTGGATTCTTTATTGAGCAAACAAAAGCTTTTATTTGTGATAACTATGAAATTGACAATGCTCTTTATGCAGTATTAAACTCTGTACAAAATAAAAAAGACAAGAAATTAATCTTGTCTAAATAAATTATACTTCCACCAATGTTGAACCTTGATACAATAATTTTTGTTTCTTTAATAGATCTGGATAAATAGATGTCAAAAACCGAGTTGGCTTTACACTAGTCTTTTTACCAATATTATATGAAAGATCTAGATTATATTTAGCTCTAGAGATAGCAACATAAAGAAGACGAGCTTCTTCTTCAATATTTCCGTTACACATTTCGTGTGGATAATATTCATCACTTACGGATGGTAAAAATACATGATCAAATTCGAGTCCTTTTGAGGCATGAACAGTCATAAGATTTACCGACTCATCGTTGTTTTTCTTATTATTATTCTTAATTATATCAATGTGATTTAATAGCTTTTCAATATTCCCAAAGGTGTGTGCAAGACCCAACAAACTCTCTACTGATTGAGTCTTCATAACACGTTCGGTTTCTTTTCTAGATGTTTTTTCTAGATGTTCAAAATACTTAGTTTTTTGTATGACGTACTGCAATACTTCTCCTGCATTTGTGGTGTCTAATATCTTATCAAAGTGAGTTAGAATATTAATCAAATATTCGATAGGTTTTCTTTCAGATATAGGTGTGTATTCACTTAGTGCTTTAAACACACTTATATTATTATTATAAGCATATTTATCAAGGTCTGATTGTAATTTATTACTTATAAACCTATTTGGAGTATTAATAATCCTTGCCATACTTTGATTATCTGCGTGATCATTCATTATTCTAAGGTAACTTAACAATACATCAATTTCTGTTCGTTCAAAGAAAGAATGATTTCCTGAAACATTCAAGGGTATTTCTGCATCAGCAAAGGCCGATTCAAAAACTCCCATTTGTGAATTAGTTCTAACTAGAATAGCAAAATCACGATAATCATTGTAATTTTCTGCGACTAAGCCTTTAATTTTTTCTATAATCCCATCTACTTCGTCTCTATCACTAGAGTATATTTTAAAATGTGTTTCATTACCGTCTATTCCAATAGCAGATTTAGCGTTCTTAAATTTCTTATAGTTCTCAACATTTCTCGATGTAATAATGCTATTAGATAAATCTACTATTTTTTTGGTAGATCTGAAGTTTTCTTGCAATTCAATCACATGGACATCTTTAAACTCATTAGAAAAATTAAGAATATTATTGATATCGGCATTTATAAATGAGTAAATGCTTTGTCTAAAGTCTCCAACAACAAAAAGATTGTCTCTTTTTATCATTTTCAATATTTCTAAGTTTATCTTAGAAGTGTCCTGGAATTCATCTACCATTATATAATCAAATCTATCAGATATTTTCATCCTAAAGGTAGGATCTTCTTTCAAACGATAATAAAAATGCAATAATAAATCATCAAATTCAATTAAATGAGCGTTCTTTTGTCTCTCCATAAAGATCTTGTATGCCTCTTGTAATTTGTCCCTCATTTCTTCGTCCACATATCTGGTATGTTCATCAATCAATACTGGCATCTTTTTAAGTATCATATTTGCCTTTTGATAAGAAATAAACATTGCTAAGGTAGGAGCATTAATTAGTGATTCGATACCCATTCCTTCAGGATTCATATTAGTCTTAGGTTTTACTATCGAAGACAATAATTTTAGTTTCCACCAATCCTTCATAAGTTTAACGCCTTTATAATAACTACCATAATTACTATACAATGTTTTCATAGCAAATGAATGAAAAGTAGACATGGGGATCTGCTCCCCTACGGCACCTATTTGCTTAATTACTCGTTTCTGCATATTATTAGCTGCATCTTTAGTAAAAGTAAGAGCTAATATTCTACTAGGATCAACATTCTTATTTTTAATTAGGTTTACAATTCTTGCGGTAAAAACCGAAGTCTTACCTGAACCTGCTGAAGCATTCACTAGTATATTTTCTGCTTCAGAATTAATGGCTTCTTTTTGAGATTTTGTAAGTTCCATAAAAGACCTCCTCTTGTCTTCAGTTAAATAAACATATCCACAGGTTAATAGTATCATATTTAGATTATTCTTGCAATATGTTGACTACTATTTTTGTGTAGATTATACTATTTATCAGGTATATTCATTTTTATTATTGTAATATGTTTATTTATAAAATTGGGAGGTAATAATGGAAAATACTTACGACTCATTAGACAGCAGATATAGAGAATTAATAAATAACAATAAAAATATGACACAAGAACAAAAAGAGGAACAGTATTCGTTATTAAATAGAACTAAAAAAACAGAAGAAGACAATAAAGAAAAATATAGAAACTTTGGGAAAATACCAAACTCGCTTCTTGATAACGAAGATATAACATATCAGGAGATAGCTTTGTATACATATCTAACTGCAATGGCACATGGTTGGATTGTGTATGATTTTAATGCGCAGTTTTTATCAAAAAAACTAAATATCGGTAGAAAAGGATTACAACAAATCGAGAATGCAATTAGTGGCCTAGTTGAAAAAGGTTTTATTAATACTAGATATAGCTGGGGCGAGAAGACTAAATATTATGATGTTACATTGTCTGATTACAACGCTAATTTTTCTAAAATATACTGTAATGACATACTTAATATAATAAAAAAATCCTCATCTATAAAAACATTAAGCATTTTAGCTAGTTATGCGGCGATTAGATCATATATATTTGATGGGGGAATAGAAAGTCAAAATTCAACTTCAGTTTGTTATTCTTCGCATGAGGATATCACGGAAAGGGCGCATATTTCATATAGTGCATTAAATAAAAGTGTTGATTTCTTAAGCGAAAATAAACTATTGGCAACGATTAAGGTGAATCTGGCAGATAGAGGTGGAATTAAAAAAATATACTATAGCCATTATAAAGATAGAAATAAATTAGAAGACTTTGTTAAAAATAGTTGGCTTGACGGGAGAATTAATAGAATTGTTTATGGGGTTATTATGTAAAGACAGGGGGCTGTATCTCAAAAGTAACGAAAAAGTGTTCTTTCGTGTTGTCGCTGTATCTCAAAAGTAACGAAAAAGTGTTCTTTCGTGTTGTCGCTGTATCTCAAAAGTAACAAAAAAGTGTTCTTTCGTGTTACATATAAGAAGACCCTATACTAGAACACCCTATGAAAAGAAGCTATATAAGCTCAATTCACTAAAGTGAATTTTCTCTTTTACAAATTTGCTCTTATTTTTCTACTCATTTCTCGCAGTTACACAAGATAATATAATATTAATCAATAGTATTCATGAAAGGTTAATCTATCATCATTTCAAAAGTTAGTGAAATCGTGACAGATTAACCTTTCGTTTAGTATAATTATAGTATGAAAGGTGTGATAATTTTTGAATAATAAGTTATTTGATAAAGAGAAAAAAACGTTCTATGACAGAAGTAAACATATTGACAGAATCATAAACGAAGAAACTCTAAACAATGAAATTAGGGGAGTTATTAGTAAAAATGGGACTATTGAGGAAACTAATACGGGGAATTATCTAGATAGAATTGCTAATTATTTACTAGAAAGTAAAGATCTTCCATCTGGTAGGAAAGTTGAATATGGTTACTATAGAAGTGAAAGAGACTATAGAAGTAATTTCACGACTGGTCGGAATACCGTACCTATATCTAGTGAAATTATTGAACAGTTAAATGAAATTAGCGTCAATACAAATAAACATATCAACAAAGAATTTATTAAAAGATTATTTAATCCTCAAAGCTTATCAGAAGATGATATAAGACGTTTTATTATCAATGGGTGTAATTATACTCAAACTGATTTAGAAGAGCTTAGAGGAGCAATCTCGTGGCTCTGGGACGTAATTATAAATGAATGTACAGGACGAGAAAAGGAAGTCATAAAAATGTTTGATGGTGATATCACTGTGAGAGAAATTGCCGAAAAATCTGAGACGACTTTTCAAAATATTTATAAAATTTTGAAAAATATTTGTAAAAAAACCAAAAAATGGTTGAATAATCCAGAATAACTCTGCATATATAGTGTAGGGGTATTATCCCCACACAAATAAACTTTGTGCTACACCTGTTGTTCGATATGATGAATATCGAACTTATGGGGTCTATAAGGGAAAACTCTTAAAACGACTCCACTACAAATAAACATAATGAAAGAGAGTGAGCGAATGTCAGAAAAAGTTGTATCAAAGAAAGAACTTGTGGCACGTATTGCAGAGAACAAGGGAACAACAAAAATTGCTGCGCAAGAAGCGCTAGATGCTGTAATTGTCACAATTAAAGATGTGCTTGCAGAACACAAATCAGTCAGTCTTAAGGACTTTTTACGATTAAATGTGGAATTCAAAGAGGCACATACACGAGTTAACAACTTTACAGGTGGAACTATTAACGTACCTGCAAAATATGTTGTTAAAGCTAAGCCTAGCAAATCCTTGACGAATTAGTCTGCTAATAATGAGAGTTCATAGAACTCTATAAAACTAGCTTAATGTAAATAAGTGCTTACGCACAATTATCGTAATAGATGACGATCTAGATAATTTTGGTAACAAAAGTGTACCCTTTTATTATTTTTACGAAATACTAATAAAAAAATAGTAATTCATGAAAATAATAATAAAAAACCCTTTTCTGAGTGGTTGGTTTACCGTAATCAGAAAATCACACACTTGTGTGATTAAAACAGCAGTCAATAAATAAGTCGCCTCCTCAAAAATCCAGACCTGAAATATTGACTGTTGTTTTAATCGTATGAGTAGAGAGAAAGAGAGATGAGTATATGAATAATGGTATTGCAGAAAAAATATTTAATCACATTCTGTTTATTGAGTCAAAAATCAGTAGGATCGTTCAAGAACGGAAAAGTGAATTAGATATTCATGATATGGCAGATTTAGAGCGTTATTCAAATGCTCTAAAAAACCTTAGTATAACTTTGACTAACCTTGAAGAAACAGACTATGCTAAGCTACCCGCGATGGACGAGGTGTAATTATGGCTAGAAATTACACATGTATAATTTGTAAACAAAATAAGGGTGAAAGAACATTCGTAAAGCATAAAAATAACTTATTAAATAGCGATTTTTCTATTTGTAAAAATTGTGCTAATGGGCTAGTTGAAAAAGGCGGTAAAAATGCTGCAATTTCAATATGTCAATTAATGAATGTTGCATATATCGAAAAGTCTTATAGAGAAATAATCGAAGATGCAGAAGGGAATTTTACAGATTACCTGCAAAAAATAGCACCTTATAAAAAATATGTATTTTTTAGTGATTCTGTTTTTACAGATAATGAAAGCCAAAGCGCACGGAGTAGTTTTGTCGTTACTGATGAAATCATGAATAAGTGGGGCGGAGATCATACAGAAGATGAGTACTTCAATCTTGAAGCTTCGTTGCAAAACTTAATCAATATAAAAGTACCTAATACAACATTTGAACTTATGAGATATAGACAGAATGTTAAATTAGAAGCTGCTCTCAATGAAAGTTTAGCTGAAGGTGATAGTAACAGTATCACTAAACTAAGAAAAGCTTATTCAGATGATTTGAAAGATCTGGGTCTAGATACATTGTTAAATTCAAAAGACGATGGAACACAAACTTTGGGTGAAAGAACAAAAGATTGGGAGAGTCATGCTCCTATTCCAGAACCTAAAGGGTCGGAAGATGTCGAAAATATAAAAGAATATATTGAAAAATGGTTTGTTGTCCCAATGAAAAGAGTATTTGGGGTTGCCACCGAAGAGGAGGTGGACAGCTTATACGATGAACGGAAAAAAGAAGAATGAAACTAAACAAGATGGCTATCTTCATATAAAAGAAGAAAACATGATGAAGTGGGTAGGTTATTGGCGTAAGAATCCACAAAAATTTGTTACGGATTATCTTGGAATGAACTTGTTTCTATATCAAAAGATATTGATGTATATGATGGGTAAAATTGACTTCTTTATGTACATCGCAGCTCGTGGGCAAGGTAAAAGTTACTTAATTGCTATCTTTTGCATAGTCAGATCAATATTATATCCAAGTTCGAATATTATATTGGCATCAGGAACAAGAGGACAAGCATCAAAAATTATTACCGAAAAAATAGTGTCTCTTTACAATAATTATCCAGCAGTTAGGTATGAAATAGGAGACATAAAGAATATCAAGAATTCAATTAATGATACATCGGTTACTTTCCCAAATGGTTCAAAGATACAAGCAGTCACATCAAATGATAATGCTCGTGGACTTCGCGGGAACATATTGGTAGTAGATGAATTCCGTCTTGTAAAGAAAGACGTTGTAGATAAAATATTGAAACCTATGCTTAATGTTAATAGACATCCTGCTTTTATGGATTTGCCAGAATATAAAGATGTACCAACAGAAGAAAATAAAGAACTATATATATCCTCTGCTTGGTATAAAACAAACTGGATATGGGACAGTTTTAAAGATTTTGTAAAAAAGATGATAAAAAATCAAAATACATTTGTAGTTGATTTGCCTTATCAGTTATCTATAAAACACAAATTACTTTCTCAAGATCGTGTTATGCAACAACGTTCTGCAGAGAATATGGATCAGACAGGGTTTGCCATGGAATACGAAGCATTGTTTGTTGGTGAAAACGATAAAGCCTATTACAAATTAGCTCCTTTAAACAAAATAAGGACAATAAATAAAACTTTTATGCCACCAACGGATATGGAATTCATTGAAAATAAAGCAAGATCCAATCCTAAGAAATTAAGTAACTTAAAAAGAATTGATAATTCTGAAATTCGTCTTGTAGCGTTGGATATTGCTTTGATGGGTGGAAATAAGAATGTAAAGAATGATACTTCAGCCTTTACGTGTTTTAGATTAATTAAAGACGGAGACGAATACAGGAGAGATATTGTTTATCTTGAGAGTATACAGCAGTCGATTGCAACTGAAGATTTAGCCATAAGACTTAAGCAACTGTATTACGATTTTGAGGCAGATTATGTTGTTATGGATGCTAATGGTAATGGATTAGGTGTTTTTGATGCCTGTTGTAGAGTTTTATATGACAAAAATCGTGATACTGAATACCCTGCCTGGGCTTGCGTTAATGATCAAGCTACGAATGAACGTAATAAAACCGATGGATTGAAAATGGTTTATACAGTTAAAGCAAATGCACAGTTTAATCATGAAATTGCAGTTCAATTAAAAACGGTTATTGAAAATGGAAAGCTTAGACTTCCAATGAATGATATTGAAAAACGTGAAGAATTAGTTTCTGAAGGTGGCTTTGTAAAGAAATCAGCAGAGGAACAACATAGAGATCTTTATGCTTATCAACAGGCATCTGCTTTGGTAAATGAGCTTGTCAATTTAGAATATGATATTCGTGATGGTGGATATATCAGAATTCATGAAGTCGGAAGCACAACAAAAGATAGATACAGTTCAATTGCATACGGAAATTATTATGCAAATGAATTTGAAAAAAAGCTAAAAGATAATTATTCAGATAAAGATTTACTAAATTATTTAATGATGTAGAGGTGAGAAAGTGCCAAATAATTTTGCAAGAAATAAACTGCGAAATGATAAACGAAGACAGTACAGAAACAATGTAAAAGATGTAAGAAAAACGAATCAAGCTTTTGCTGATGCCTTCGCTGATCCTAGAGCAAGAATATCCTCTACATCTTCTGCAAGCACAAATAAAGAGAATATTTTAAATTTTCTCAAGAATCCAACAAGTAATACTGGTTCAATTGCTGCTACTATGCGTGGTGCTTATGTAAAAAATGGATTAATTACTAGAGTGGTTGATTATTATCAATCTATTCCAACTTTTAATTATTCAGTATATCCAGTGATGGGTAATAAAATTTACGATTTAGAAGGAAATTTATCACAGGATTATATAGATATTGCCTATGGGGTTTCGCAGTTTAATATTAGATATTACGCCCCATTCTTTTTAAAAGAAATGCTACTAAACGGAGTGTGTTATGTATATCAAATACAAGATAATACAGGGGTTGCATATATTGAATTTCCAGTGGAATGGTGTGAGATTGCTCAACAGACAAATGGTGTCTATAGATATTATCTAGATATGAGTAAGTTTAATGATGACACATCGGCAGGTATGCCCACAGAAATTCAACAAGCTTATGCAGATTATAAGAGTGGAAATAATAAAGACACGACACAATGGTACAACAATAAAATGTATCTTTTATCTAATAAAGGAGTCGCCTTCACAATGGATTTAACCTCATTAAATAATGGTGGGGTAGCGATTTCTCCTTTTGCTGGTTTGTTATTAGATAGTGTTTCGATGGATCAAGCGAAAGAAAACATAGATATTCAAGACACGATTGACAATATGCGTATTGTCCATTCAAAGATACCTTTAAACAGTGATAGTAAACCTGCTATGAATGTAGAAACTGCTAAAATTTACGATGCTGCCATGCGTAGTAGGTTGCCAGCAGGTGTTGTATCAATTACATCACCAAATAATTTAACCAATGTTCCTTTAAATAATGCAGGAGTAACAAGTGCTTATGACACTTTAAACAAGAGTGCTAAACAAATATTTTATGATTTAGGTGTCCCAGAATCAATATTTGGGGGTTCAACCACATCAGCAAATATCGTAAAAGACTCATTGCAAAAGGACGCTAATTGGATATATACAAATGTATTCCCGCTTTTTGAAAATTACTATAACTTATTATTAACAAGTATCAAAACTAAAACAAAAGTAGGTTGGAGATTCAAATTTGTAAGACAATCAAATTTCAGTTTGAAAGATGATATCGCAATCGTTAAAGACCAACTAAGTTTTGGAGGTTCACGTTTGGACTATCTGGCCTCATGTGGATTAGATCCAATAGAAATTATATCTAAATTACAGTTCGAGCAGAATGTGCTAAATATAGATAATCTAATGGTTGTGAAGCCAACTTCTAATACTTTATCTGGAAGTCAACAATCTGCTGAAACTGGAAGACCAGAGACAGATGAGCCTACGGATGATACAGATAGGTTATCGTAATAAATTCGTTAGGTGGTGAAAAAATGGTAAGGATAGATAGTATAGCAACGCCTACAAGATTTGAAAAAGTCGAACAGGACATGACTGATGACGGAAGATTTCAGAAAGTTAAGATATATGTTGCTTATACAGGAGAAAATTTAAATAATTCAGTATTTTCTGAAGAGGTACTACTTGATGCGGCAAAAACACTTCCTTATGTACCGATTCTAGGATACATCAAAGCAGATGGTAAAGATGAAGATTTTGGTGGACATGAAAAACAATATAAATTAAATGAAGATGGGACTGTCAAAATTGAATTTAATACTAAGGCTTACGGTTTTGTAGCAGAAGATAACGATGCTCATATGGAGACATCGGGAGGAAAAGATTGGCTTGTCTGTTATGGATATTTATGGACAAGATTTACTGATTCAATAGATATTTTTGATGAGTCAGGTGGAACTAAAGGGCATTCAATGGAAATCATTGATGCTGATGCCTATGTTGATTCAGAGGGGAGAGTAGTCTTTACTAAAGCAAAATTTTCTGGTCTTTGTATCTTGGGAGATGGGGCTACTCCTGCTATGACAGGATCAACAATTAGTACAAATTTTTCTAATGACAAGATACAAAATGATATTAGGGAAATGATTAAAGAATTTACAAAGGAGAAAGGAGTGGAATTGATGTCTGCTAAAGATTTGAACAAAGATGTAGATAACAAGGAAAATGAAGTAGTTGACAATGAAGTCGGAAACGAAGAAGAATCAGAAAATACTACGGAAGTGACTTCTGAGGAAGAAACAGCAAAGAACAAGGATAAAGTCGAAGATAACAATAAAGAAAACGAGGACGAAGATTCTAAAAAAGGTGATAAAGAAAAAGATAAGAAAAATGAAAAATCACAATTTGAATTGTCTTTTGAAGATACTCGTAACAAACTTTATGCGGTTTTAAATGATAACTCTTCAGATCTTTATTACTCTATTTTTGAAACATTTGATGGTTATTTTATGTGTGCTTTATATGACTGGGATTCAGATGCCGATACACGATATTTCAAAATTAATTATTCTATTAGTGATAACGAAGAAGTAACAGTAGATTTACAAAATAAGGTTGAAGTATTCCCTATCTATGCAACTAAAGAAGAGAAAGATAATATTGAGAATAATAGAACAAAGGTTACTGAGTTACAAGAAGAATTGGCTAATTTACAAGCTTACCAACGAGGAGAAGAAATGTCTCTTAAAGAAGAAATGTTAAATAAGGTTGAGGAACGTCTAGGAAATGAACAAATCAACAGGATAAAAGGGCAATTTGAAAAGCTTACTCCAAAAGAAGTAGAGAAAGAAATTGCTTATGCGATTTTTCAAAATGAGAAGGACGCAAAAAAAGAAGGGGCAACCGTGTTTACAAGAAACAATGTTGTCGAACAAAAAGGGAAATATGGCCCAGAAGTAGATAAGTATTTTGTAAAAAAATAGCAAATAAGAAAGGTAGTGTATTGAATGAGTAAAGTATTTTTAGATAAAATTTCAGCAACAGCACATATTGAGTCGGTTGTTGGGACAACGGATTTTTCAAATGGTCAATTCTTGGAACTAGGAGTCTTAGAATCAGATGGAGAAAGTCGTGCAGTAAAACCAGCTAATTCAGAGGAAACAGCAGAAGTACTATTAGCACACGCTCCGATTGATTATGGTTATCCAGATTTCGATCTAGCAAAATGGAAATTGGAAGCTGGAAAGATTGGTCGTGCTTACCATCTACAAAAAGGTGATGTTATCGAAGTTACAACTGATTTGGTAGCCGATGCTGATAAAGTAACCGTAGGTGCAAACTTAACAATTGGGGAGAATGGCCTTGGGTTTAAGGCAGCAGCAGCAGACGCTCGTGGAATTGCCAGATTAATTAGCAAAGAATCACAAGGTTTTGATGGCGATGTTTGCGTAATTGCAATTCTCTAGAAATAAACATAATGAAAGAAATGAGGGAAAAGAATGAAAAATGAAGGCTTAAAGCAATTAGCACGTGATTTATACCACAAGAAAGATCTTGAATTTGAGGGAGTAAGTGGGAATCAGGCATTGCGCAATATGATAATGGAAAAAGTTGGTGGCGAATTTGACTACTACAGCTTTGAGAAACACAAAACAGAGGTTTTTGAAATCTTATCAGTTGCGGTTGACGCAGTAGTTCCAGAAATCTTAACAAATCAATTCGATAACTTAGCAGATGTCCGTAATGTCCCACTTGGGCAAAAACCAGTATTCCGTGTAGAAGATCCACGTATTATCCGTGTAGCTAAGATTGCTTCGGGTTCACAAGATCTTCGCAGACAGACTGTTACAAGTAGAAAATATACGATTGAAACAGACTGGTTCGGTGCAAAGGTATATGCAGAATTTGAACAATTTATGAATGGGGAAATTGACTGGTCTAAACTTGTTGACAATGTTTCAAAGGGATTTTCTAGTTATATTGAATCAGCAATTGGTGAAGCATTTACTAGTTCATATTCAGGATTAAGTTCAAATGACAAGTTTACTGGTAAGTTGACTCTTGAAACATTGGTAAACTTAGCACAACGTATTCAAGTTAAATCAGGAACACCAGTAGCAGTTTATGGGACAAAGTTAGGATTAGCACGTGCGGCTGCATTAGTTGATAAGTCAGATGTAATGAAAGATGAATTTAATAAATTGGGTTACATTGGTACGATCAGCGGTATTCAATTAATTGAAATTCCACAAGCTTTCAAAGTAAATACAAATGATTTTGCTTTAGATGACAACTCATTATTGATCTTGCCACAAAACGAAAAGATTGTTGGAGTTGTCATGGAAGGTCAGTCGATTGTTAAAGAAATTGATAATACAGATCGTAATGATATGCAATTAGGTTTCACAACATTAAAGAAAATTGGTATTTCCGTACTTCAAATGAAGGTATATGGAATGATCAATATGAACAACGCTTAGTTTTACTAAGTTAAAAGCGAAGGGAGAGAGCGATAATGTCAAATACAAATAGAAGAGAACATCGTAAATTAATAGATAAAGATACTGAAATTTATATTCAAAATAATACACATGGGTCATATTTTTGGGAGTCCCCTCACAAAACTTCAATGGTGAAATTTGAAGGACAAGGAGATGAGGATATTATGACATTCGGTGATTTGCGTGTAATGGTAGCGCAATCACGTAAATTATTTAAGGATATGCGATTGATTATATCAGAAGTGATAGATGATGAATATACCATATTGGATGTCGCAAAAGCTTTGCATTTAGATGATACGTATAATTCATATTTTGATGATTTACTTGATCTAGGCGCAAAAAATATTGACACGAGTTACCGTATTGATGCTGAAGATATCGTATTTTTTATTCAAGAATCTGATATGGGTGATTTTAAGAAAGTACTGAAAACCAATTTGAAAAATACACTTATTGAGACAACTATGTCTATGAATACGGTGGATAGCAACAAATCTGATACAGTTGCTAAATTGGTAAATACTAATATGGATGACGATATTTTAAGTGACATTAAAGCCTCTCAGGTGGGTTAGGGGGAATTAATCAATGGCAACAAAATTTGATGTTATCTATAAGGCATTTCTAAATTCAGTAGATAGTTATGAATTCAATGCTATTGATGACGAAGAATTAGAAGAAACATTATGGGGCTATTTAGACAGTGGAAGAGTTCTATTCGTTACCTACAGTAAAGATTTATATGATGTAGATTTAGAAAACAAGCAGTTTAATGTCAATCTTAATGGTTTTGAGATTTCAATGCTTGCTAAAGCGATGAAACTTGAATGGATTTCAAGAACTAAGAATTCGGAAGAAATGATGAAGAAATCAATTGGTGATAGAGATTATCAAGCTGTTCAAGGTTATAACTATATCGCTCAATTAAGTAAAGTAGAACGCCAACTTAGAACTGAAATACAAGAAGGTTTAGTGGACTATGAATATAGTCAAGCTGCTTTATATGGAGAGATGGGTTAATGAGTGATACGTTTGCAAGCGACTTCCGTAAACATATGAAGATAGTTGGCTCTTCAAGATATGAAAGAAATATGCGAAATAAAACAAGAGAATTTGAGAATTATTTTAATAATGCTCTAAATAAAGAAAACTGTTTTATTGACGGGAGAGCAACACAAGCTATCTTTCAAGACCAGTCTCAAAGTAATAATAAAGATTTATCTGATGATAAATATCTTATTCTACCTAATGTAATTACTTGTGAAGTAGGATCTTATATTAACTGGCGTTTAGAAGAATGGTTAGTGTTTACAGAAGAGTTTAAAACTATTCCAACTCACCAGCAATTGAAAATCAAGCATGTTAATCAAAAACTTAAGTGGGTAACTGACTACGACAAACATTCGATTTCAAATAATGGTGCTGGATGGGGAGCATATGTTCAAAACCAGACATTGTATACATTAGGTGTTTCGTTTACAGGAAATCACCTGTCCTTAATTAATGCAAAAATGATGCTTTATGTAAAAAACACAGATGAAACAAAAAAGATAGCTATCGGGGATAGGTTCTTTATTAGTGGAAATGTCTACAAAGTAGAATTTGCTGATTCGATATCGCGTGTAGGACTAATTAACCTACTTCTTGATGAAGATACCCTTAATCCAGAAATAGATAACGAAGAGTTAGGTATTGCAGATTACTGGAAACCAACTCAACAGGAATCAGAAAAAGAAAAGGATATACCAAAGGATATTCTTACATGGGAAGTTTCAGGCGAAGAGAAGATTAAATTGGGTCGTAGTTATTCTTACAAAGCGATTAAGAAAAACGCGGATGGAACTCAAGAACAGTTGAAAGTTAAAGAATGGAATATTGAAACGTTGCAAGACATGCCTATAACAATATTAGAACGAGACGAAGATACTTTACAGATTAGAGTTATTGATGATTCTAGAAATATTGGAACAATTATCAATTTGATAGTTAAAGTAGATGATCAAATGAAAAATCTAACATTGAAGGTTGCTGCTAAATTTTCTTAAGGAGGTGTAAAGTGCCAAGGATAGAGATAAATAGGAGAGATATTCATTCTCCCAATGCTTCAATTATGCAAATTACAAGATGGAAACAAAATATGATGGATACATTATGTCACGATGAAGACATTTCAAAAATGCTTAAATATAATGCTCCTGATGCCCTCACGAGAGATAGTTTAACTGAAGATGACAAATTAGATTTAGTAAATAATCGTATCTTTGGCACAACTTACGTACCTAAAACAGTAGAGCAACAAGGTAGTTATATAACTATTGGGATAGGTGGTTTTATTCCTCAAGAGTCTTTTAGACAATTTTCAGAAAGATATGTAATGGGTTATCTATATTTCAATATATTGGTTGATAGAAATCTAATGCTAATGGATGAAGGATATCGTCAAGATTTAATTTTGCAGAGAGTATATGACTTATTCCAAGATAATAATTTCTATGGAATGGGAAGAATACAAGAAGGTAATCTTGTAGAAAATTGGGAACAAGATAATAGATTTGGTGGCTATACATTAATGTTCAGAGTCATTGATTTTAAGTAGGTGATTATTATGTCAGATATTAATTATACGGCATTAATGCTCGGTAAGGATCTGAAATATAATGAAAAAATCACAATTCATGTCCCTACTATTAATGAAATCACCAATATGTCAGATAAAGAATTCAATAATTTAATAAAACCATTTTCAATTACTACCAGAGAAATATTCTCAGGTTCACCTGAGATTGTTGATGAGATGGAAGAAAGATACCCAAGTCTCTGGGACTTAGCGTCAGATAAAGGCGGAAATGAACAAATTGGAAACTTATTATATGGGAAAAATGTCACATTAAGAGACATGTTTATTTCAGCTTTTAGTTATTGGACATTAAGCGATAAGAAAGATTTTAGTTTTCTATCAAATAATAAGATGATAAACAAAAAACTGGAATGGATTGTAGATAGTACAGAATATGAGAATTTTGCTAAATATATTCGATTAATCACTCTTGCTGAAAAGAATGAGGATTTAATAGCTCCAAAAAATATGTCAAAGAATCAAATGAGGGTTTGGAAAAACATATATAAAGGTAGACTAAGAAAACTTCAAAAAGCAGAAAAGGTTGAGATGGGCGATAAAATACTTATTTTACAAGGTTCGTCTAACTCTTTTATCCCTTTTGAAGAAATTGGGAAAATGAATTATTATCAATTTTCTAATTTAATAGCAGTGTATTCTGAAAAGGAAATTTCGCAACAGAATTTACAAATTTATACATCATATAAATTTGATACAAAAGATATGAAAATAAAAAATTGGCGAGAAAAAGTATCGCTAAAAAAAACTAACATGAGGTGATAATTAATGAGTATTTATGGTATGAAAGATGCTTCCAATCTTGTATTGATTGACAAAGCAACTAAGAAACCAGTTCTTTATATCGACTACGCTAACGCTACTTCGACCGAATGGGATTCAGATCGTGTTTACGCGACAAAGAAGGGTGCAAATGCAATTGCGTGGGATACAAATCGTAGCGGAAAATTAACGCTTGAAAGTGAACTGTTTGATTTAAAATTACTAGCTTTAACATTGGGTGCTAATGTTGAAAACGGATCATCTGATGTATTCAGACGTGAGGATTTAACATTAGGAAGTGATCGAATTCTTAAATTGAATTCAACCCCATTAGATGGGTCTGTAACTGTCTATAAATTGGAAGACGATGGAATTGGACATGATGGAGCAGAAATTCCACAAAAGATTACAGGTGGAGAGGGTTCTGTCCCATTAATGGTTACAGATGTTGCAGTAACAGCAAAGGATACATCTGCGGCAATCACATGGTCTACTTCTACAGGTGCAACAAGTTATGTTGTATATCGTGATGGTAAACAAGTTGGACAACCAACAACTACTTCATTTTCTGATACAGATCTTGAGGCTGAAACTTCATATACCTATACTGTTACGGCTGTTAATGTAAACGGACAATCTCCTGTATCAGCAGTTGTTAGTGTAACGACTACAGCCGCAGGTTCTTCAACTTCTGGTGCAGTTGTAAAAGCAACAAATGAAGCAATTGCAGCAGCAACAGCAGCCGCAAATGCACAAGGAGAAGATGGGGTAACTTATACAATTGGTAAAGATGGCACCCTTACATTTTCAGAAGCAGCTATTACAGGTGTACCTTATGTAGTTTACTATATTGCTACTGTAAATGGTGTTAAGTCAATTACGGTAGGAGAAGATACATTCTCTGGAGCATACGAGATTTATGGTGATGCATACATTCGTAACCAGGAAACTGGCAAGGACGAATTTATTCAATTGCATTACTTCAATGCCCGTCCGCAATCGAAATTTACATTTGCGCAAACTTCAAAAGAACCAGCTTCTCTATCAATCGTATTTGATTTGTTCCCTAACAAGAATAAGGATCTAGCGGTATATAAAATCATTGACTAGAAATAAACATATCAAAAGATAGCTTAAGGCTATCTTTTATACATATAAAACAAAATAAATAATAGTGGGTGAGTGAATTAATGAAAAAAACAATTAAATATTTAAGCGATGGTGAATATAAATATCCTACCGTAAAAGATGTTGGAGACATTGAGGAACTTAAGACCACTGATAAGACAGACTTAGTTTCAGCAATTAATGACTTGGCTGAGAACGGTGTTCCATCTGGCGGTATTTCTGATAAAGACATGACAGTTATTGATGGAAAAATATCAGAAGCCAACACAAATCTTAAATCTAGTTTACAAGCTAATTTAGATAAGACTAAGAGTGATTTAGAAAAAGCTCAGTCTAGCTTAGATAGTGAAATTAAAGAAGTCAATACAAATGCTACAAGTAATATAAGTGATATTAAATCTGATATAACTAAACATAATGATAACATAGCAACGCTAAATCAAAAAGCAACGGATTTAGATACTGGGTTGAATAACACAAAGAAAAATTTAGTAACAGTTCAAACAGATCTTGCAAATATAAAGATTGGTCAAAATGACTTAAGCCAAACGGTAGATACCGTAAAAGGTGAACTGGAGACAAAAGCAACCAAATCATCTCTTGATGATGCGCAAGAACAAATTCAAAAAAATATAGTAGATATTAAAACAAATGCAACTGCCATTGAGAATAAAGCTAGTCAAGAGTCCTTAGATGTTTTAAACGGAAATGTAAATGACATTAATAGCACGTTAAAGCAACAAGCAGGTTTGATTGACGGAAAAGTATCAGAAGATTCTCTAACAAATAAGTTAGATAGTTTTCAGGTTAAAAAAGCTAATTTGTTATTAGGAACAAGAGATTGGTATCAATGGAGCGCGAGTGATCCAGCATACGTAAGTGTAACAAACACTATGTACAATCATTGCTATTGGGCATCATTTAATAAATCTACAATTAAACTATCTATGTCGGTTGATAATCTAATCGTAGGCAATAGCTATACTTTGTCGGTTGTCGCGAAGACACTTAAAACTGGAGATACAATCACGGTTTTAGCAGACAAAATTGGAGTTTTGAAAACCCAAAATGGGACGACAAATGTATCTACTACACCTGATATTTACTTTATTACCTTTGTAGCAACAAGTACCACTATGTCGATAGACTTTGAAATGAATGGAGCGCTATCTAGTGGTAACTCACTATATTTAAACCAAGCAAAACTTGAAACTGGAACAAAAGTAACCTATTGGGAAATGAACAGTGCAGATAATTATCAAAGAATTCAGCATTCAGAAGCAGAATTAAAGATAACTGGTAATCAGATATCTACCATGACTTCTAAACAGACTCAATTAGGTGATAAACAAGAGTCTCTTAGTACGGCTGTTTCACAAATTGATGACAGATTGGTAATCGCACAAGAAAATATAACTGCATTAAATGGAAATGTTACTGCAGCTAATACAAAAATAGACTCTAAGGCGGGGGAATTACAAGCCAATTTTACAAAAGAAATAAATAAACAAATTGATAACATCAGTGATTCTAGCAGTAATCAGATTCTAAATAGCTCTTTTACTAATAATCTCAATCACTGGCAAGCAGTTAATTCTAAGGCAACTATTACTAACGACAGTAATGGTAAAAAATGGGTTAATTTTCAACAAAGTAATTTAACTTCAGATTCTATTATTTCAATCGAGAGTAATTACTTTGCTGTAAGTAACAATCAGAATTTAGTTATTGCGTTTGACTTAATAAAGAAAAGTACAATTACACTTGATAATCCGACTATTCTAGTTTTGGAAATCTTTGATAAGAATAATAACCGTGTTGATTATAAGGAATTGTCTATTACAGATTTTGATAATGGCTCAAACTTACAAACAAATACAGAAACTCGGCTTAAATATAAATATACTATAAGTCATTCAGATGCGGCTAAATTCGCTATAAAGCCAGAGTTGAGAAGGAATGGATATCTACAATTTTCTAATTTCTTTGCTACCATATCTACAATCAGTGATGGTTCGTATATCGCAAATTCCCAGGACTCAAATGAAGTATCTATTATTCAACAAGCTCAAATTACGGCTAATACAAACGGATTAGGACTTAAAGCGTCTCAAACATCAGTTGATACACTTAATCAGACAGTATCTAACCATACTTCTGAATTATCTGTTCTCACCGATCAAATGTCACAAAAGACATCTAAAACAGATTTTGATAATTTAACTGGTAGAGTAACTAGTGCAGAACAAAAGGTTACAGCTAATGCAGATGGTTTAAATAGTACCGTAAGTAAGATGAGTACGTTACAAGATCAAGTTAATAACAGTGCAGTAGGGACTAACTACATTTTAGCTTCAGGTAATTATCAATCTGCTACAGATATGCAAGCCAATCCAATGGGTGCTGATTCAACAGGTACATGGAGTTACTCATATGATTCAACTAATAAAGCTATCATAATAACTAAGGCAAAAAATAACGCCACTATTCATTTAGGTTGGAATTTATCTCAATATCTACAGGCTAATACAAAATACACAGTTACTATGAAGTATAAATCAACAAATGCTAGAACTGCTTCATTTCAAATTGCACAATCAACGAATGCTACCTCAATGCCTATTTTAGCTATTCCAGCATCAAGTGATTTTACGATTATAAAAAATACTTTTACGACACAAAGCCCGACTGATTACAATACTTTCTGGTTCAGTTCTACGGATTTTGATTTAAATAATTATATTGAAATTGCATGGGTAAAAATTGAATTAGGCACTACTGCTACAGATTATTCAGCTAACCCAGCAGATAATGCAACCGTCACAGCTGTAACAAATGTATCTCAAAAGGCTGATCAAATAGCAGCAGACTTAGCTACATCAAATGGAGATATTACTCAATTAAAAGCGAAAGCAACAGGTTGGGATTCAAGTATTGCTAGTGCAAATGGGAAAATAAACACATTACAAGCAACTAGTGATGGCTATGCAACGAATATTAGCAAGATACAAGATCAAGTTAATAATAGTGCAGTCGGAACTAACTTATTGTTGGGAACAGCAGAGTTTAATCCTTGGACTGGCACTACGTCTTTTTTCGGACAAGGTAAATTAGGTTTATCAATAACCATTGAAAAAGATTCAGATGGAGATACAGCTTGGCATTTAAGTGGAACAGCTAATGGTAGTGGTGCTGTTGGGGCTTATAATAGTCAATTAGCACATAATTATCCATCTTCTTATGCTTTTTCTGTTTCGGCTAAGGGAACATTCGCCAACACATATGTTGCTAATTTTTTAGTTGAAGGAAACACAACTAATACAACTTCAATTAATATGACATCATCTTATAGTCGTTGGACTGCTATTGGTACAATTGGTTCTGGTCTTGGAGCTGCTGCTGTTCTTTATTTCCATATACAATCTGGTGACACCGTTGATATTTGGGTCAAAAAATGGAAACTTGAAGTGGGATCAGTTGCAACCGATTGGAATGCTAATCCCAACGATAACGCAACAGTTACTAGTGTCACTAATGCTCAAAATACAGCTATTTCTCAATCTAAAACCTATGCAGATAATCAGATAAGCGCTACTGCAAGTACATTGTCGGCTAATTTGTCAAGCACGACTACAACATTGAAAACGTATGCTGACAATTCAGCTACGACAAAAGCAAACGCTGTACAGAATAATTTAGATAACTTACAGGTTGGCGGAAATAATCTTATACCATTGGGGAATATTTCAACTGCTGCTTCTACACAAACAGCTTATGATTCTAGTACAGATATTCGTACATTTACTATTGCCAATGGAGCTGGTGGCTCATGGGGTGGTGGTATTCAGAATAATGCTAGTGTGAAACATGAAATACCTTGGAATGCCTATTTCACTTATTCAGTAGAAATTATGCCTTTGGTTAGTGGTTTACATTGGAATAGTGATACTAATAGTTTTCCTATTTCTGGTTCTAATTGGAATGGCAACGATAATGATACAGGTAGAGTTGTAAATGACAATACTGGAACGACCGATAAAACATTAATACCAAATGTTTGGAATAAGGTATGGGTAACATATCGAAATGCAAGTACGGCTAACACTAATAAATTGAGTTTATGTGATAACAGTACGGTATGCGTTGTTAATAATAGTGGCAATACGGTAACAGTTAAATTTAGACATTTTCAAGGTGAAATTGGTAACAAACCAACTGATTGGAGTTTGGCCGTAGAGGATATACAAAATTATGCTGATGCTCAGGCTAATAATGCTAAGAACTCTGCTGTCTCAACTGCTGCAAGTGACGCTACAACAAAAGCAAATAATGCACAAAACAATGCCGTTTCTCAATCTAAAACCTATACGGACACACAAATTAGCGCAACCGCTGGGACATTTAATGTTAAGACGAGTTCAATACAGACTCAGTTAGATAACAGTGCAGTAGGTACTAACTTGTTATTAGGTACAGGATCTAGCGCCGTAATGACGGGTGCAAACACTTCTAATCAAACTGCATCTTTCTATTCTTTAGCTAATGGATATAACGCTTCTAAACTAGCTACTGTCTATGGAACACAATTTACAATAAGTTTTGATTGGTCGGTTTCAGGTACTTCACCTTCAGGTAATATTACGGTTCAATGGAACAATGTTCCATGGGGTATAAGTTCAGTGGCTACAGTGTCGAGTTCAAATACTTCGGGGCATTTTACTAAAGCTTTTGGTATAGGGACTCAGGCTGCTAATATAGCTAATATTCTTGGTTTTAGGCTAGATAACTTCGTGGGAACTCTTACGGTTTCTAATGTTAAGTTAGAAAAGGGTAGTGTTGCTACTGATTGGAGTTTAGCACCTACCGATACTGATTATACCAACATGTTCTCTATGGATAGCAATGGTATTACACTTGATGCTCATGGGGTGAACAATAGTAACAAGACTATTTTATTACGTGGTGATCATGTCAAAATTGATAGTAGCAATCCAGTAGTTATACCGAGTGTGAGTGCAAATGTAATAACGACTGGTGTATTAAAAAGTAAGAATCAATTGACTGCTTTTGATTTAGATAATGCCACGATAACTTTAAATTCTAATAACGCTCAAAAATCAAATGCTCTCTTAACAGATGGTAGTTTAAGTTATAAATACACCAATTTCAATAATCAAGTTGTAACGTCTTCTCTAGGATTAAATTACGCTAGTGACTGGAACAATAGTCATCATTTACCAGATTGGCTTTTGGCTTATCAAAAAGCTCATAACGGGGCAAAAGTTGGAGAACTTAATATTGCTGGTAGCGACTTTATTAATATACATGCAGGCAGTACAGCCGAATTTACTATAAATAACGTTGCAGATATTACCAAGAATCATAAATATACTATTGGCGAGGAACAAATGGCAGCAGTGGGGTCATGGGTAAACACGGGAAATATTTCTTTCCATGATGATGATCCAGCAGGTGTGTTTAAAATTAGTAAGAAAGCTCCAGCAACAGGCAAAGATCAATTCATTTCAATGGGTTGGTATACAGAAAAATGGATGGGAAATCAGGGGTCATTACCTGGTAATTTTGAAAATTTGAATTCTTATATGTATATTGCCTCAGAAGGAATTATGTTTTCTCATACCGACCCCAACATTCCGTTGTTGTCAATTGGATCTGAGAATTATACTTCTGATAAGGTTTTACTTATCGCTCAGGGCAAGGGTGGAATGAGAATAGATGGAGGAGCTGGATCGGTTAATATTGATACTGTAGGTGGTGGACACTTCTTAACTACTAATGGTGGCGATTTAATTTTTGGGAATAATGATGGAACAGGGAACGTTGGACTCCGTGGTGGTATTTTCTATTTTGACTTAAAAGACAATGGGACTAGAATTTTATGGGCTGATTCAAATGGACTCAAAGTCCTATCAGGTGGGTTTACATCTACTAACAGTACTACATGGCTTACAAATACACGAATAGATAATGAGCTTTGGGTTAATGGGAAGCTCAATGTTTCAGGCGCTAAGAATGCTATTGTTAAAACCTCAAAGGGCTGGGCACAAATAAATGCTTATGAAACTACTGAATATTACTTTGGTGACCTTGGTAAGACTGATACTGGATCAGGTTCAAAAGTTAAGATTGTAATGGATAGTTTATTTTTAGAAACTGTTAATACTAAAGTTGATTATCATGTATTCGTTTCAAGTTATGGGAATGGGTATGCTTGGGTGTCGGAGCAGAATGAAGATTCCTTTGTCATTGAGTCAAATGTCCCTAATTTAAAAATTAGCTATGAAGTTAAAGCTAAGAGAAAAGGTTATGAAAATACTCGTCTGGAAATAGATGGTAAATTTAATGAAAAATTTAATATGGAATAAGAAAGTGTAGGTAGATAATTATGGAAATAGATACAACCAATATAGCATATGCACTTAATGCAGGTAAAACTGTTTCAGTAACAGTTACTTTATATGGCACAGATAATATAGGGAACTACGTAAATAGTACAGTTAAAGTGGTATCCGATGATTTAGCTGACGGTAAAACATTTGAGCAAACAAGTCAATTTGAATTAGGTACTATAGCAAGAAATAAATTGATAGAATTGGTAGCAATTAAATAAGGGGTGATAAGAATGAACTTTGTAGTAAATAATTACGAAGCTGAAATGAATCAAGGAGAAATTGTTGATATTAAGATTGGCTTTTCTGCAAATAATAATGAAGGTGAATCAATAGATTATTTAGCAAAGGTATCGAAAAAGGATCTCGCTGAAAATCAGGAACTCAAGAATATAGTTATGAACGATGTAATAACTATTGCTTTAAACAAACTCAAATCATATATTGCTGTAATAAATAATTAGTTGGCGGTGTCGCATATGGAAAATGATAAGGTTGTGCAAATCCTGATGGAAATGAAGGGTGATATTAGCTCTATTAAGACCGATATAGAGAATATTAAAGAGCAAAGTAGGGATATTCCAAAAAGACTTGATAAGGTTGAAAGTGATACCATACAAAATACTAAGGATATCTTGGAAATACAAGAAAATAATAAATATTGGAAAAGGACAATGGCTACTGCGATAGCATTCCCATTAGCACTGTTTATCTTCCAATTAATTATTCAATTAATAATATCAAAATTTTAGGCAAGTTACTTATTGCCATACATAAATTCAAAAGTTAGTAAAAACTTGATAGTAAACATAATGAAATGTTATAATTAGTTATAAATTGTTTTAATGAGGTGAAAGAATGGTAGAATTTGCGAGTTTAAAAAGCGATCCAAATAAAAGAACTATTAAGGCTGTTATCAAGTCTCCAACAGGTGACATAACAGTATATGAACCAAGCAAAAAAGAAGTAGACGTAATCATGAGTTTACAGGAGTTCATCATTAGTCTAAATAAAGACAATAAGGGTAAAGAAGACGAAAATAGGCTAGATATTTCTGGCGCAACCGTGATGAAGGAAATTGTTCCTTTGCTTACTGATATTGATATGAATGATCTTAGTGAAGAAGAAATTAGAGAAGTAATTGAATATCCAAGCCTTGCAATGATGGAGTTAAATCAAGTACTAGCACAAATCGTAACCACGGTATATAAAACAGCGATTTTATCATATGCTAATAAACTTTTAGAGCATGATGTGACACTTGAAACTATGAAATTAGATCATGCTGCAGTTGGTTCATTTATTTCTCAAGCAAATGAAACCGATCGCGGGAGAGAGTTGGTCAAAGAATTAATTGCCGAAGCTGATAATATAGAAGGCAATAAGAAAAATTCAACAGAGACAAAAATCAATGAAGAGAATAATAAAGTAGTACCTATAAATAAACATAATGAAATAAATAAAACTCCAGAAGAGATTTATAAAGAGAAAGTACTAGATAAATTTGACGACAGCTTTGAAGAGGATAGTCGTCCAGAATAGCAATAAAAACAGGTGGAAAACATTATAAAACACAAAGTTTAGGGTAGTAACTCATGAAAGAGACTATCTTACTTTGTGTTTTTTTGATTGGAGAGAATGTTCTATGGCTGAATTAGAAGGCTCGATAACGTATGAGGGCATACAAGAAATAATAAATAATATTAGATCAAATGTAGAAGAAGTGGTTTCGACATTGGTTAGGTTGAGTGCTGAAGAGATATTAAAAGAAATATTGACTCGTGATTTTCCAGCAGGAGTAACTTCTAAATACTATGTGAGAAGTGGAGAAATGGCTGATACGGTTCATACAAAAATGACTTCGACAGGTAATACAGTTAGTTTTCTCGTTTATATAGATTCTAGAGAATTGGGAATGTATCCTCCTTTACCTAAACAGTGGGGACACCATGTAGATATTCACGGAAATGACTTTAGAGATGGATTGCCTATTGTATTGGATCAAGGTGGGAACTCATCTCTATATGCACAACCTGCAAGACATTTTATACAAGCAGGCCAAACGATAATGAGCGGAACATTAGCAAAAGTATTAGCAAACGGATTAAGAGCAAAAGGTTTTCAAGTTGTAATTGAATGAATAGGAGAGTTGATTAGATGGAACATAAAGAAGGATTAAAGTATCAAACTGATGGTAAACGAAAGATTACGAGATATGCAACAAAAGATCGTATGGCAAAAGTGAATCACAAGAATATAGAAGTATACGAGAGCTATCTTCGTAGTAAAAAAATACAAAATAAAGATGTTAAAGATACAACCTATAAGGTTTACAAGTCTTATATGAATATTTTCATGTGTTATATAGCTGAAAATTGGGATAACTTCTATCTTCTAGACGAGGATACTCTTGAAGAAAACATGCTAGATGTTATGGAATCATACATGTTGTTTCTTGAAGAAGAGTGCGGAAATGGTAAAAAAGTAATCAATACAAAAGTTAGTGCTATTTCTAGTTTTTATATTTGGGCTGCAAAAAGGAGAAAGATAAAGATGCATCCATTTGACAATAAGCTAGATCGTATTAAAGGAGCTGGTGACGAGAAGAAAATATCCGTTTACTTCTTACATCAACCTGAAATTGACAAAATCACAAATGAATTATCCAAAGATCAAGATAGTTTAAATAAATATGATTTTCAAGATGAATTGATTTGGAATATCGCGTTTGATAGTGCGTGTCGTATAGGTGCATTGTATCGTTTGAGCTTATCAAATTTAAATCTTGAAAAAAATGTATTTGAAAATATTCGAGAGAAACGAGGGAAGATTGTTGATATTCCTTTCACCAAACATACAAAAAATATTATTCAACAGTATTTAGCATGGAGAGAAGACCAGGGAATTGATTGCGATGCTTTGTTTTATGTTTGGAAAGATGGTGGATGGGGTCGTATGAGTAAACAGTCATTAACAATACGAATTCGTAAAATAGGCGAAATTGTTGGTGTGGGTGATTTTAGACCTCATTGTATTCGGAAAAGTAGATTAAACCAAATTGCAAAAAAAGGGAATATCCAATTAGCAAAAGAACTGGCACATCATGAATCAATGGATACGACTTCCAAGTTCTATATGGAGAAAAAAGACTCAGCAGAAACATTAAAAGAAATAAACAAATTGATGGAAGAAGAACCAAAAAATAAAGAAAAAAAGTAGATTGGCGGTGAGGTTAAGTGGCAAATCAATTAGGGATTAGGGTAAAAGTTAATCTTCCATCTAAATCACAATTGGAAAAAGAATTTAGAAGTAAATGGAGCGACTTCAAAGCCGACTTCACTGCAAAAGTTAATGTTGAAGCTGATAAAAATAGTATTAAAAAAATGGGTAGGCAAATAAGAGATATTCTTGATGGTACACATGTAGCAATTAAACCCAAAATGGACGTTAGTCAAGCATCTAAGCAACTTCTTGAATTAACCAAGAATTTTAGAAAAGCAAGAGAAGAGATGGAGAAATCCATCAATATGAAGATAAATAATGATACGACTAAATCTGACGTTACGGGCGATGTTGCTAGTAAGTTCACAGAACAATCTAGGACAATTCTAAAAGCAGGAGAAAAAGTTGAAAAAGATATTGCCACTTCTACCGCAAGAGAAGCTAAGGCAATTGAAGGTAGTTTAAATAAACTTGTCAGAGTGCAAAAACAAACAGCACTTGGTACAAGTAATAAGGTCACTAAATCAGAAAACTTAAATGATTTTGTCACGAGAACTACCACACTTAGTAATAAGGGTACTGGGACTACAACTACTAAAATTGTTGAGGATCAAAAAAGAGCATTAGCACAATTAAAAGCCACTATGACTGAAATTGCAAGTCTAGAAACTAAAGTGGCTGGTTCTTCTGATAAAGGGAAAATAAGCGCATGGACAACTAGGATAGACGAATTAAAATCTGAGTTAAAAAGTTTAAGTACAACCTATAATCAGACCTTCAATAAGATGAACGGTGGGAATAATTCGGCTTTCACCAATATGGAAAAGAGCGTACAGAGCGTAAAAAGAATGAATGTTTCGTTAGCAGAGACAGCTCGCAAGGCTAAAGAGGCAGGAAACACATTCAAAGAGCTAAAGAATATTGAAAACTCTAAGCTTACGCTCAATACTCGTTCACTTGGAGCTACTCAAAAAGAGAATATTATTATACAGAAACAACTTCAATTATTAGAACAAAGAAAACAAAGAATACAACAAACTAATTCTGCCGAGAAAATTCTGAGTGCTACTCAAAAATCTGAATTAGCAACTCTGCAGAATGAAAACAGACTTAAACTTCTTTATAGTAAAGCGCAAGTTGCTGGAAATAAGCAAAATGTAGTCTCTTCTGTTGGAAATAGTTTTGGGAATACAGGGAGAAATATTGGGAACATTGCTAATAATGCTACCACTGCTACATTAGCAATGGGTGGATTCGCTGCAGCATTATTGGATGGTGCAAAAAAGGCATCGACACTTCAAAATAATTACAAAGTCATAAGTAATTTGCTTATAACGGGTGGCGAAAATGCTAGTGAAGTAACAAAAAATGTTTCTCGTATGCAGAAAGATGGGGCTAAATATGCGATTGCTTATGGTAAGTCACAGAAAGATATTTCAGAACAATATGAAGAGCTTGTAAAACGAGGATACACCAGTTCATCTGCTCTTGCTGCTATGAAAACTGAATTGCAAGGTTCGGTTGCTACTGGAGATGCTTTCAGTGATGTGGTTAGGGTTTCATCACAAACTCTTGATGCCTTTAATATGAGAACAAGTAATACTGCTAAAATGACAGCAAATACCAAGAAAGTAGTGAATGAACTAGCGTATGCATCAGATATGTCAGCTAGTTCATTCCAAAGTACTGGTAAAGCGATGGAGTATGTAGGGGATTCTGCAAATAACTCTGGAATCAGTTTAGCAGAGGCATCAGCTGCAATAGGCGAATTATCGAATCACGGCCTTGAGGCGGAAAAAAGTGGAACTGGTCTGAGAAAAGTAATTGTTTCTTTAGGAAAAGATATTGCAAATATAGGCACTAAATCAGATGTACTCACACCTCTTGGTATAAAAAAAGCAGATTTAGTTGACGCAAAAGGCAATATGAAATCATTGGCTGAAATGATGAGTGTTGTAAATGAAAAAACAAAAAACATGGGGACTGCTGAAAAAGGAGTGGTCTTTAATAAGTTATTTGGTACAACAGGTCAGCAGGCAGGTATTATTTTAGCACAATATAATAGTCAGTTTGCTGAATTAGCCAAAAAAGTAGAAGAGGCTGGAAGCAAGGGAACATATGTAGAAACATTGGCGAAAAAAAATAGTTCAACAGCTCAACAGTCTATTGCTAGATTCAAACAAGCATGGAGTGAACTTGAAATTATGTTTGGTGCAAAAATGCTTCCAGTTATGTCTAAGGCTGCTAACGATATGACGAAAGCATTCGGTAATAAAGAATTTGTTGCCAGTTTGCAGAAAGATGCTGAAAAACTCGAAGAATTTGCAAAAGGTCTGTATAAGGTTGGAACGTATGCAGTTGAAAATGGTGCGGCCATACAAACATTTGGGAAATTATTAGCTGGGATATGGGCTGTAAATCAAATACGCAAATTTGCCCGCGCAACACAGGATTACTTCGCACTCGTTGGAATGGGTAAAGGTAAATTGTCTGCAGTTACTTCAGAAGTTTTAACTCAGTCCAAAGCCTATGAAAGACTTGCTGCATCAGAAGATATGGCTAATACTGCTGGAGGCTTTGGTACTGGTTCGAAAGGCAAAAAAAGTAAAACTACGAGTAGGGAGGTAAATGTTAATGGCGCTATTACCGAATTGGAGTCTGATACAACTCTTACTAGGAGGGCTAAATTAGCTAATACTATGAAAACTACTGGTTCAGCCATAGGAGCTGGGGCAGATGTGGCTATTACGAAATTCGGTAAATTATATAGTGTAGTGAAATTGGTTGGTACTGGCCTATTATCATTAGTACCAGTGGTAGGTACTGTATTTGCTGCTTTTCAAATTATGGATGCTCTTGGCATCAAACCTTGGGAAATATTTAAACAAAAAATAGATGCAACTAAAGACGCAGTACAAGAGTTAAATAAAGAATTAGACAATGAATTAGCAAAGATAAAATTAACTTACAGTGAATCACAAAAATCTCTAAAGAATAATTCATTATTTAACGGCAACTTAGCGGTCGATAAAAGCACAGCAAGTGGCTTAAGTACGAATTTAGATCAGGAAACGAATGGTGGGCAGAACCAATTATCAGATAGCTCGTTCAAAAGTTTACAGGAATCTTATGATTCTATTGCTAAGAAAAATCATCTAAAGTTGAGAATAACTTTAAATAATTATGATTCTATCAAAGAACAGTTAGATTCATTAAATGCATCATTAGACGAAATCGCTAGAAAGAATGCAAAAAAAGGTAGTAAGAGCGTAAATAAGGAAGTCAAAGGTGCAGAAAAACTTACTAATGATAACACTCTTGATAAACTCTATGGTACAAGTAGTGAATATACAAAAAAGAAAAATGAAATACTAGATGTAATAAATAGTATTAAAGTAGCAGAAAGTACGGGCGGAACTAGTTATAATGCAGGTGAAAAAAGAATTGCTGGTTATAAGAAACAGTTAGAAGCTTTAAAAGAATCCTATAGGAGTGGTGAGAACAGCGCGGAAGTTTGGAGTACAAAAGCAGGTAAAGCAATTGAAAAACAGTGGGATACTCAAACTAAGTCAATCCGTAAGCATATTAATGAATTAGGACAAGCAACTTCATCAGGTGTATTTACTGAACAAGACTATGCTTCAATGGACAAGAATACCAGAAATAATGCCAAGGTTGCACAAGGAACAAACTTAACCCAACTTGGACAGCAAGGAAATATGATTGATTCAATTAATAGAAAGCTTGCTCAAGGTGGAGAATTAAATCAAAAAGAATTAACGTATTTATCTAAGCAAAATAGCTCACTTGCTAACAAGAGTACAAATACAGCTAATTGGTCAAACGCAGAAAAACAAGCTGCACAAGAAGTCGTTAATGGATATGAGACAGCATATCAAAAAGAAAAAAGTACGCAAGAAGCTCGTATGACAGATATTCTTGCCGCTAGTGGTAAATCTCAAAAGTCTATACAAGAAACAATAGCTGCTTATGAGCAAGGTGGAGCTAGTTACATCAAATTAATGGCTAAACAAGGCACTTTGGGTAAGAGTATGTTAAATCTTTCAGCAGAGTTTTCGCAACAATATGGGAAAAATTGGTCTAGTGCTTATTCGAAAATTCAGAATGAGGTAGACAAAGTTCCCAAAACTGCAATGACTGAATACAGTTTTGTTGATAAGACAACTGGATTAGTTGACACACATGTTATAGCTAAATTGAATGAAATTCCAGAGAAAAAGGGAACGAAATACGGTTTAACCTACGATGATAACGGCCATGTAAAAATTCCTGAAATAATAACAGCTTTAAATCAGATTCCAGAGATTAAAGGTACGAAATATGATGTCAATGGTACGGTAGATGCACAAGGATTAATTAAGGATTTAACAACTGACATAAATAAAGTGCCCCCTGTTATAGCTCTTAAGTTCTTAGCACAGACGACTGGTTTCTCAACTGCATTCAAAGATGTAGTTAAACATATGGATGAGACGCAAGGCAAAACCGCAACTGCCAAGTTCTTAGCAGACAATAGTTATTTTGGGATTTCTGCAGATGAGGTATTGAAATATCTGAATACAATTGATAATAAAACAGCAACCGCAAAAGTGTCAGCCAAGGTTGATGATTTTAATACCAAAATAGGTGGTGTTTCTAAAGGTATAGACAATATTAATACCAAAAATAAACCTGTCAAAGTTAAAGCAGATATAAAAGATGCTGAAGGAAAAGTTTCGGCTGCACAGACTAAATTGGACAAACTAAAAGGTAAGACTGCGAAGATTAAGGGAGATCATAAGGATCTAGATGCAAAAGTATCCTCTGCACAAAAGAAACTCAACAATATGAAGGGTAAGCTTTTAGCTATTAAGACCAAAATTGATCCGAAATCAGTTAAGGGTGTAGATAATCTTAAAAGTAGTTTAGATAAAATCAAAGGAAAAAACCCAAAGGTTAATGTCAAAGTTGGAAGAACCACTGATTTAAAAACTGTATCAAATACACTTTCTAAAATTAAAGGAAAAGCACCTAGAGTAACACCTAGTGTGAATAAAAAAGGACAATCTGATGTTGATAAGATAAATCATTCTTTAAATAAATCTAAGAGTAAATTTCCTAAAGTTAAAGCTACTACTGATGGCATTAAAGATGTTGATAAGATGAATAAAGCGTTAAGTAAAGCTACGGATAAATCCCCAAAGGTAACTGCTACCGTAGACAAGAGTGGGAAAAAGCAAGTAGAAAGTCTCGTTAGCGAATTAAGTAAATTACAGGACAAATCTATCAGTATTAATGTCAATAAAACCACCACAACAAAAAATAAAAAATCTGATTCTGTTGCTATTGCATCACAAGATGTAACAACTATAAATCCCGCAAAATCAATGTCTGCTGCTATAGGAGACAATAATAATATTGCAAGCTTAGCTTCTAAAGGTGTGGGTTCTACAGATTATAGTGATAGCACCGAGACCCCGTCAACTGTTAGTGAAGACGTTTGGAGATACTGGGGTAATGAATTATACACTGGAGATAGCTTAACGTCAAAAGTGACTCAATTAGAGAATGCGGTAACGCAAGCTGCAGACGATATGGATAAGTTAATTGATTTATCTAAGCAAAGAATTAATCTAGATAATCAGCAGATAGCTTATCAGAACACAATGAAAAACGCTTATCAAAATCAAATGGATTCGCTATTAAGTCAATTACGAGGTTATGGTTTTAATACAAATGGGAATACAATTACTAACCTTGATCATGCTAAGAGTTTTAGTGGAGATAATGCAGATAAAGTATCAACATTATTGGATTCTTATAAAACAGTATTTGAGAATCTTAATGAGGTTTCTAACACTATCAGCAGTTTAAATCTCGATAAATGGCAACAAGAGAAAAATATAACTGATTATAACACAACTAAAGAAACAACAAATACTACTAATCTAACAAATGCAGTGACGAGTTTAACAACACTTCTGTCAAATAATGCAAGTATATTTAGTAGGGCTTTAGAAGAAGTGGGAGATACAGATTATGCTCTTAAAGCAAAATTATCTAGTCAATCGTTAGGTGATCAGGTTTCAAGTATTATGCAATTGACGGCAGAATTCAATAAACTGAGTACTATGTCTTTTCTATCTACTGATAATGCTTCTAGCATACAGAGCAGTTTGGAAAGTATAAAGTCTTCAATCTTGAGTGACGCAGATGCCATTATTACTCTGAAAAAGAGTATAGATGATGCAGAAATAAGTCAGATAGCTACAGATTTAACGAATTTTACGGATTCTTTAAACACAAGTATTGATAGATTAAAAACTAATGTTACTGATTTACAAGATGGTTTGCTTAGTGGTCAATCATTTAGTGATTTGGGTAGTAGTTCATTAGATGTTATTAATTTTACACAAGCTACTGGAATAAGTTCTGAGATTCAACAAAGATTAAATCTTGAAACGGAACTAGATACAGCACTTGATGCTTTTGCTAAGAAGAATGTCACAAGAACTGCTAATGCTTCTAATGCTGAATTACAAATAGAGCAGAACAAATATAGCCAATTATTAAATTTGGCACAAAGTTATTCTAAAGGGTCGGTAGGCTCTATATCATTAAGCTCAAATGTTGACTCTTCGCTTGATTTAGGGACGGTTGCTACAAGCACTAATCAGCAACTTGAAAAGGATTTTGCGACAATTTCACAAAAATTTGCTGATAAATTAATGGAATTAAAGGAAAACTATACGAATTCCATGAGCAAAGCAAGTAATCAAAATGATAAAGATTTAGCGACACAAAAATTCATAGTAGATCAACTGGAATTACAAGAAGAAATTTATGAAGAAATGATTGATTCTGATAAACAGTCTATTACTGCTTTAAAGGAAAAATTGGCATTAGGTGATTTAACAACAGATCAAATTACAACTATTAAGACCGATATTAGTAATTATGAATCTGCTATAATTACAGCTCAAACTAATATAAAGACGGCAATTAAAGAACGTTTTGACTATGAAAATACTCTTATTCAAAATCAAATGACTAAGTATCAGACTGCAACAGACACAATTGCCAATATGGTATCTCTAGCAAAAACATTAGGACTAAGTACTGATACACAAGGTGCTTTAATGACACAAGAATATTCTTCGATGTTTGGGCAATATACAAATTACCTAACTCAATTAAGTAATTTAAGAAAAGAACAAGCACAGTATGACAATGGGTCTTATGAATACAACACAATACAGACAGAAATAGATACTTTGCTGACAGGACTACAATCAACAGTTTCCTCACTGGTTGAGCTAAATAAGACACAGTTATCAAACTCTTTAAGTGGGATAAAAGAAGAGATAGAGAAATCCTTATACAATGGACAGACAGCTAATCAATATACGCTTGAAAAAGATGTTTATTACACAGGTGTCGATAAAGAATTAGAACTTGAATCTTTAAGATTAAAGGCTAATCAATTAGAGAATAATGTCGTTGAAAAAAGGTTAGAAGCATTAGACTCTCAAGAAAAAATGTCTAAAATTGAAGCGGATTATGTGGATAAACAGATAGACTTATATGCAGCGCAAGAGAAGTTAAACAATGTCACTAATAAGAAAGATGTTCAAGTACTAAAGTCTGATGATAAAGGAAACTTCAATTGGGAGTATGTTGCTAATCAGACAGATGTTAATTCGGCTCAAACAGAAGTAAATACAGCTGAAAAGGCCGTTCAGGAATATAAGAATCAACAAAAAAGTGATTATTTAAGTAAAGTCAGCGATGTTATAAGTGGGATTGAAGATGGGACAATTGATCAAGATGATGCTAAGAATAGATTGTCAGAAATCAATGGCGCTTATGAGAAATTATTAGGTGACACAGAGACATTTGATCCTACCAAGCTGGATGACATAATGACTGAATATAATGCCTATGTTGCAAAAAATGGGACTATATTAAGTGATTACAGTAATAGTTCAGATATAGCAAATAACTCTAGTTACCAGGCACTATTAACTGGATTTAGTAAGGAGTTCAAAGATATCTCTAAGGATTTAGCGGATATATTTGGGAAAGAACTTAGAAACATTCTTGATTTGCCAACAATTACACCTGCAACAACTGATAATAGTAGTAAATCAGTGATAATCCAAAATCAAACACTTGAACTACCAAATGTTACTGATGCTGAAAGCTTTGCTGAGGCATTAAAAACATTGCCTGAAGTAGTTAAACAAGTCGCCACAAGTAAATAAAAACCAATCAGAAATGATTTGGTATACATAAATACAAAAGCATTAAGAAGGGAATGAGTAAATGGTACAACCAGTTTTAAATATAACTAATAATTTCGATGCTACTGAAGAGAGAACATTTACATTTATTTACCTAGGAGCAGAAAAGTCTTCATCAAATCTCCTCTCTATTAGAGAAAACTCTGCAAATAGTACAGCAGTCTATGAAGAGGAAATGATATCTGCCGATAAAAAACATATTTTGCCGGCCAGTACATTGGTAAATGGAAAATCATATCTAGCAAAAATAAAAGTTAAAACTAGTAATGGTTGGACTGATTGGTCAACAGAAATAAATTTTTTGTGTTTAAACAAACCAGTAATTAATTTTGACACAATTGATTCTAAGAACTTTGTGTACACTGATGAGGTTCTAATGAGCGCCTTATATTATCAAGCACAAGGGGATACAGTAAATAATTATCAATTCACTCTTTACGATCAGAATCACATAACTATACAAACATATCCAGTTAGAGTGCCTGCTACATCTGCAACAACTAGATTAAGTGAAGAAGTAACAGGTCTTATCAAAGGGAAGCTATATTATATTTCAATAACCGTAAATACTAGTCATGATATTGAATACACAACGGAAAAGCAGTTTATTCCACAATATATAGTTCCTACCATATCGGGAATAATTCAGCCTTTAGCTCTTAATGATGAAGGACAAATAATTATTGAATCTTTTTTAAAGCAGATATTAGCAACTCCTGTTAAGCCATTCATACCTAACAGAGCAACTGATAGCGATACCTATTATAGCTACTATAAAGATGACTATATTATTATCCCAAATGATAATCCACTTATGTTTACTAAATTAGGAATGGCAAAAGCTTCGGATTTTATAGTTAAAGTTTGGTGTATGAATGTTTTAAATGGGACGATGCTAGACTTTGCTCCCGAACTTGGAAATGGAATTCACATTAGATTCGTAAAACACGATGACTATATTACATGTGAAAAAAATTTTGGTTCTTTAAAATCAAGAACTAAGTCGAATATTGTCAAGGGTTTAGGGTTAAAAGAATTTTATTTATATATTAAAGTGAAGGAATTTAGAATACAAATGGAAATAGTTCCAATTACAGAATAGGAGGTTTTACATGATAATAGGTTATGATTTTTTTGGCAATAAATTTGATGGCAATCTTTACGATACACCAATAGCAACAGTTGGTATTGATGAAGTTACGATGGGAGCTGGCATGTATGATGAATTATTCGTTTCAGTTGATGGGACAATTGACGATACAAATGCAAAACCAAGTAATTGGGAAATTAAAACTATTATGGACGCAACATTCAACAATACAATAGAAGCAGGCACAATAGATGGATCGGGACATAGGGTTACAAATATTAACTTATATAGAAGAGAGATAAAGTCAAATCAGGATTGGCAGTTAGTGGCGACTTTCCCTTATGACGAAGATTACAATGTTTACACGGTGGTGGATAGATTTGTCGAGAGTGGTAAGACTTATCAATATTGTATAGTTCCATTAGCAGAGAATACTAGAGGTGATATAACCAAAAGTCAACCTGTATCTATAACTTATGATGGGACTTTCATATCTGATCTAAATAATAATTTTGCATTAGACTTAGATTTTGAATTAGCAGAAATGAATTACAATAAGAATTCAAATGTAGCAACACCATTAAATAGTGCATATCCTATTGTTAGCTTTGGTAATCAAAATTATAGAAGTAGTAATGTTAAATTTCTTCCATTAACATCTGAGCAATTAAATGGTAGTGCTAAGAGTATCGATGCGAGAGCTGAGAGATTAAATAGGAAAGCTGTGATACAGTTCTTAAACAATGGTCAAGCCAAGGTTATTAGAAGAGAAGATGGAGACATGATTTTATGTGTGACACTTGGAGTAAAATCAACCCCAAAATCTACCTCCCTGGATACATTAGCAGATGTGAGTTTCGATTTTACAGAAATAGGTGCTTTGGATTATAACTCGATGGACAAAGCAGGATTAATTGCATCAGCTGGAAAGTCTATATATACGTATGATGAATTTGGCGATGTTTATTGGAATAATGAACCAATTAATGAAGATGCGAGAAGAGAGTATCGTAATTCTTTTGCGGAATAGAGGTGGATTATAACGAATACTATTACGAAAAACCAAATAAACTATATTGTTCCTAATATTATAGACGATTTGTATTCCAGCATTGGTACGCAAGCTCAATCTGTACACACTCAGCCTATAAGAAATGTTAGTACAACAATACAAGTAATTGATACAGATGGTTCTATTATAGATACAATTGCAGGTAAGACAACTGGAGGTAGCCTTAGTGTAACGGCAGATTCACTTACGAGAAGAACTGGTACATTGACAATGGTGGTTGATCCTGACTATATACCTAAAGACGGGGGTGTAGTTTGGTTTGGGAAACAGTTCAAACTGTATCAAGGTATACAGGATTTAACCACTAGCGGGCATCCAGTAGTAAACTTCTTGTTAGGTACTTTCTTAGTTGATGAGGAAACGTTAGCCATATCAGCAAGTGACAGTTCAATCTCAATAAAACTATCGGATAAAATGACACAATATGATGAAAAGACATTGGAAAATGAATTAATAATTCCAAAAGGGACATTAATTAGTGTTGCTATAAGAAAGGTTATGGAACTTGTAGGAGAAACCACCTTTGGATATATTTATGAGAGTTCATCAGATGAAATATTAACCTATGATTACACAAAAGAGGTAGGAAGTAATGTTACCGATATTATTAAAGATCTCAGAGATATGTATATGGATTATCAATGCGGATATAACATTAAAGGTGAATTTGAATTTAGAAAGTTAGAAATACAAAAAAGTGTCGATACAATAGAACCTAAATGGATTTTTGACTCTACTAATCAAGACAGGGCAGACTTAACATTGTCATTTAGCGAGACCTATAATCTCAAGAATGTAAGGAATAGAGTTGTAGTTTACGGTGCAACTAATACAAGCACAGGTTTAACCCCTCAAGGTGTTGTGAGAATTACAGATAGTAAAAATCCATTCAATGTAGATGCTATTGGCACAAAAACTACAATTATAGTTGATACTAAATTATCTAATGATATTCAATGTGTCGCAGAAGCAAAATATAATGTTTGGAAAACGGCTCACTTCCAAGAGTCTTGTACGATTTCCTGTATTCCTATGTATATATTTGAACCTAATGATTTGGTCGAAATCGTTAATCCAGAAACAGGTAATAAGTATAGGTATATGATTGATAGTTTTTCACTTGATCTGGCTATTGGTGGGGATATGAGTATAACGACACATAAAATGTATTATGTTGGTCTTGAATATGGAGATGAAGAAATTCCAATTGTTAATGCTATTAAAAAAGGTATTAATCAGTTGGGGTGGTTAAGTTTAGGTGAGCAAAGAATCAAAGATTGCTACGGTATTAGTGGAGCAGGCGAGAATACAATTGTTGTTAGATTTACCAGTATCAGCAAAGGCGGAGAGCAAGCAGCTGTTACTGGCTATACTACAACAAAAACTCAAACTATGGAATTTGATTTAATGGATTATCAAAATTTGAATCTTTCTAGCGAAGATGGAGATGCTGGTAGATCTAAAGGCGATTATTTAGATAGAATATTGGCGCATGAAATGTTTCATGCAGTTTCTAATGATTATTATGGTGTTTCTAATACGCTAGATATGCCAGTATGGTTTAAAGAAGGATTTGCAGAATTGATTCATGGTGGTAAAGATAGATATCAATCAATAACTGGTTTTAAAACAGATGCAGAGAAAAAAACCTACTTTATTAATAAAGCAAAGGCATTATTAAATAACACTTGGGAAAGTACATCCGAAGACTATGTTGCTGCTTATTTAATTGCTTCAGCTCTTTATTACTTATGTGGTAGTATTAATGCTTTTAAGCAAATGTTTACTAGAATTAAAAACGAGAATAATCTCAATTTGAACTTCTTGACTAAGTTATTACCATTAAAATCTACTAATGATGAAATGATAGAAGAAATTATAGATGAAATGAATAATATGAGTTTATGGAACGCTTTAAACGACTCAAACGACACAGATACTGGTTCAATAGGTGGGTCACATTTTATGAATATTTACAATAAAGGGCTTGATGCAAGTAGTGTATTTGATGATGCGAGTGCATCAACTGTCTCAAGTGGGTTTAAGGTTATCTATGATTAACTGTTTTTCAAAAGTCAACCAAAAATTTACAGAAAAAATAAAAAATGATATAATTATAAAAGAATAGGAGTTGATTAATTATATGTCAAGATCAAGTTTTCCAGGTAGTATTGATAGCTTTAAAGAGCTATTTGATTTACCTGCTAATCTAATACAAGATGCTAATGAATACACAAGTTTAAAAGCATTATCTGTTTTAGATAATAATCAGCAAAATAGACTAAATGCTTTGGCCGCGGAGTTACAAGATTACATTCTCACACCTGAAACCATGAACAAAGTAACAGATTCAATGGTTGCTTTAGAGACATTCTTTGCTAATAATGTTGATGGCTATATAGCAAACAAGCAAAAATTATGGGACACTTATGTAAATAATTTTAATTATCAAGGGGTATGGGATTCAACAAAGAAATATGGCAAACAGAATCTAGTTTCTTATAATGGTGATTTATATTTAGTAATAGATGACACGGTGGCAAGCAAAACAGCTACACCCGATGTAACAACTACAAGTTATCGTAAGATAGCTTGGAAGGGTGATAAAGGCGATATCGGTTTAAGCTCTTATTATAAAGGAGTGTGGAATGGTGGTACAGCATATTCAATTGGTGATGCTGTTTCAATTAAATTAGGCGATAGCTGGAATCCTGTAGACATGGTGTTTATATGTAAGGTCGCTAATACTAATCAAAAACCAGACTTGGCAACTACGAGTGATTATTGGTATCCATATAATCCTTTAATGGTTGGCAAAACTATTCCGCAAAATCTAAGTGCGTCAACACATTTTATTGAAGTATTGAGTTAAGGTGATAGGATATGACAGATAGAAAAACGACCACAGAAATTCAAACCAATATTATTGATAGCATAAATACCTTGGTAGATAGTAAGTTAAGTGCAACAAATACTCCTCAGAATAAGGTTGGAGTAGTTGTGCAAGACCCTTCTGGATATAATTGTATAGTTAAAATTAACGGAACTGAATTCACATGCACACTCCCCGAACATTTGCATGATTGGATTAGTAAAGATGATATAGTAATTGTACAGGATCTATATGGAAACGGTCTTAGCTTAACTATAATTGGCTCTAGTGGTTCTACTAGAAATAATACATTGGTTATTCATGATGAAAAATTAAATAGGAATATTAGTGGTGTTACTAAATTTGAATCAGAAGATGGCGTATTGTCTGATGAAGATATTATTATCAATTAGAAATAAACATATTGATAGAAAAGAACAGGAAGTGAATTGATGGTTACTAAACATACAGGTAGATATTGGGTAGGTAAAGATAATTTCTACCATTTTGAAACAGAAGGTGATTCCGTTATTATTTATGACAATAGCGGTAATCAAATTGGGACTTTAGATGATCTAATGTTTAAAGGGAAGGTTGTTACAGGTGTTAGTTTTAAAACTATTATTAAAACAGGTGTATATAATGTTAAAAATATGGAAGACTTGCCAAACACAATCCCTACTGATAAAACTTCCATTTTATCAGTGATTGCGGTAGGGAATAATGAAAATCCAGATTTGATTGAATATAAAATAATTGGATCTAATGGTGTTATATCTGAATGTACTGCAATCGGATCAACGTACACTAGTTGGACAACGGGTGGAGTATCGTTAGATAATGCAATATCTACAATTAACACTACATTAACAGCGTTAAATTCAAAAATCACGAATACCAACAGTAGTCTTTTGGGAACAAATCAAACTTTATCAAATTTAAGTGTAAAATTTGATGGACATAATCATGATGGAAGATATTTATTAAAATCAGGCGATACAGCACAAGGAAATATTGGTGTTAAATATGGTTCTGGTTTTAGATTTATGAGATCTAATGGTGCTAATGTAAACTTAGCAAATGTTGACAGTAATGATAAGTTTACATTAGGGGATAATTCCGTTTCGTTAGGTATAGCTAGTAAAGATGATGTTAAAATTAATGGGCACAAAATTTATACCGATGCAAATAGTGGTCAAGGATCGGGTATAAATGCGGATATGATTGATGGTATTGAGTCTAGTTTATTGTTAAGGAATGATAAGGTAAATCAAGTCAATGCTGATTTTGAGCTAGAAAACGGTTCAGAAATTCGATTAATGCCAAATGGGAATAATAGTACAGATCTTTATGGTAGATTAACGGCATCTGGAGGCGGTTTGGTTGCTGGTGTAAAAGGTCATAATGTATTGGGTATCTATCAAGATCAGATTTGGTCTAATAGCAAAATTGTTATAAATGGACAAGATACAGAAAGTTACTACCAATTTGCTGGCAGTAATGACGATCATATTGGTTTTTATTATAACGACTCTAGACATGAACTAGGAGTTTATGATTGGGGAAGAAATCAATACCTTATGGCATTTACTAAAGCAGGAGGAGATGGAATAGTCGATATACCATCTGCACCTAGAATACAAGGTAGAAGATTATTTCTTACCAATGATACACCTACTGGAAATATCCCTTATGGATCAGTTTGGATTGGATTCTAGGAGGCGAGTTAATGACACAAGGAATAAAGATGAGTGATGGTAAGGGTGGTTGGCTAGATCGTCAAGGCCAGGCAAAAATATGGAATGGTTCTTCATGGATACCAGCTAAAGTTAAATTATGGACTGCTTCATCAGAAGGTTGGAGAACAGTATCGAAAACAACAAATATTGCTACATTTGATTCAACATGGACACAAAGTTATTGGGGTGAAACTGCATGGACTAAATCTAGAGGATTAAGTGACTCTGCAAGACCAAGAGATAATAAAGGGAATAATATGTTGCAAGGTAGGTTTACAAACCCCGATGTTCGCTGGGAAGGCGATGGCGGTATTCAAGGTGGTCTTATGGGATTTAATGACAGTGCTATTCGTAATGTATTACAGGGTGCAGAAATCAACGAAGTAAAATTATATCTACATTCTCAACATTGGTGGTATACGACTGGTGGACAAGCAGTTCTAGGAACACATAATTTTAGTAGTTGGCAGGGTAGGTTTGGATTTAAACAACTAGATATAGCTCGTCAAAGATACTGGAATAGAGATGAGGGACAATGGATAACGTTACCAAATTGGGTGGGCGAACAGCTTAGAGATAATAGTATTAAAGGACTAGTAACCTATAATGGTTCTGCCGACCCTTATTATTATGGTTATTTCTATGGGACAGATGATTGGCGTAAACCTAAGTTACAAATTAAATATACTAAATAAACATAATGAAAAGAAAGAAGGAGTTTTAATGTTAAAAAATATTAAGAGTAAGTTTATAGATAGCGATAATACTATCAATGGTAAGGTGTTGGCTGGTTTCATTTCACTTTTAATAGTTCTAATTCAACAAATTTTTGCTAGTTTTGGAGTAAAGTTCACTGGAGATTTGAATAGTATCATTGCTGTGATCAATACTATTTTAGTTATTCTGGGGGCAGTTGGGGTATTGAGTGAACCAGCTACTGTTAGTACAAATATTAGTAATATACAAGATACAATTTCTACGCTTCAAGACAAAACTGAAAATAGTAAGACAACTTCCGAATTAGCTAATACTAAAGCACAAGTTGCTATTTCAAAAGTTAATGAACTTAAAAATACTATTGATACGGTTCAATCTAAAGTTACTACAATTGCAGCTCAATAAAAATAAACATAATGATAGAAAGGAAGATGAAATGATTAAGAAAAATAAATATATTTTAGGTTTATTATCATTTTTTGGATCTTTATTAGTAATTTTGTCGTTTTATGGCGCAGCTTCAGCAAATACATTGGGTTTTGATGTAGCTAGTTATCAAGACTCAACTCCCACTTATATGCAGTCTCTTAAGGACAAAGGTGGTTCGTTTGTTCTTGCTAAACTTGGTGGTTCAGGTGGTGGTGAAGGGACTCATTATAAGAACCCTAAAGCTTCTGCTCAGTTGGCTTCGGCTAGTTCGGTAGGAATGGAAATTGGTTCATATTTCTGGGGTCAATTCGGATCTAGTCAATCGGATGCTATTAAAATGGCTAATATGGCTATTGATGATGCACAAAGAGTAGGCTTAAAAACAGGTTCAGTAATTGCTTTGGACTATGAGCAGGGCGCGACTTCTGATAAAGAAGCTAACACTCAGGCGATTATCTCATTTATGGAGACTATTCAAAAAGCTAATTACAAAGCCGTATTATACTCAGGTGCTAGTTATCTAAAAAATTATATCAATGTTGAAGAAATTGGTTCTACTTTCGGTGCAAGGATTTGGGTTGCAAGTTATAAAACGATGAGTCTGCAGACAGCACCCGACTTTCGTTACTTCCCTAGCATGAACTATGTCGGAATGTGGCAATATGGCAGCAATGTTTATGGCGTAGATGGTAATGTTGATTTAACTAACCTTATGAAATCTGGAGACGTTAAGAACGATGTTAAGGTTACTCCAACAGCTCCTAAAACCGTGGTAAGTGCCGAAACCATTGATAACTCCAATAAGTATTATGTAGTTCAATCGGGTGATTCATGGTGGAAGATAGCCAATAAGTTAGGCTTAGAAATGAATCAGTTAGCTAAGTTAAATGGTTTGACTATTAACTCTGTAATCCATCCAAGCCAGAAACTGTTGATTAAGGGAACACTCAAGAATGATGCTAAACCGACTACTGTTAAGAAAACAACTGTTACTACAGCAGTATCATTACCAAGTGGTGTTAGGGTGCAATCAGGTTATTTCATTCCTAACCAAAGACTGATGGTGTGGAAAAATGCAGGATCTAACCCTACAGATATCTACTATTATAAAGGCGAAGTTATCAAATATGTTGGTTATATTCGTAATGGTGGGTATAATTACGTAGCTTATAAGACTTCTGCTGGCAACTGGCGTTACGTTGCCGATAGACGTATGCCAAGTCGTGTAGCACTCGGTACTTTTAGATAAATTTAAGTCCAATCAGAAATGATTGGCATACATATTACAGAAATGCAGTGCTTATGTTTACATTTATTTGCAAATAATCTATAATACAAGTAAGCAAAAAAAAAGAGAACGTACTTGCAATACGTTACTCTTCGCTATCATCGATGCTTGCAAATATTGTAAGTTCTGGTAGCTCCGCTGGTTTATTACTAATAAAATTAATAAAAATCGACTGTCTACCCTTGATAAAAGTGACAGTCGTTTTTATTTTATCTACTTAAGATTACACACGTAGTACATACAATCATTACAATTACAACTACAACTATCAAAACTCCAAATGCAACAGAGTTAGGCAGTCCATGCAATTCATGTACTACTTCGGCGAAAGATTTTAATATATCAGCCACCTAAGAAACCTCCACTTAAAATGCAAGTGGTATAACGTAAAAAATAAAAAATAACTGTTCATTTTAAAAGGTAACCACCTCCATTTTTAAAGTCGGTAGCTACCTCAACTCCAATATAGGGACTCAAGCTATAAGTATTATATCATAACATATAAGAAAGCGTACTATAATATTTTATGTGGATATTATGAAATATACTTTACAGTTAGAACGTATGTTCGTATAATGTGTGTGAGGTGATTTTATGATTAGTGCGAAAAAACAAGCTGAAATAATTAACGAAAGAATAAACAAATATTTTATCCCTAATATTAGAGCGAGATATCAAATTAATGTAACAAATAATATTTATGATAAAGTCTATGGATTTTATTTTCTTAGAGGCAAGCCAAATCATTTTACACGTTCTACACCTATTCGATCTCTTAAAAATGAAGAATATAATATCGAGTATTTAGAATCAATCATCAGGGAATTAGAGAAACTTACAAATTTTACAATTAGATACATCGCTTTTGAGAATTTGAGATGGCATAGCAATGACAAACTAATTCAAAGATAGTATTTCTTTTGATATGTTGACTAGTTTATGAGTTGGTGATAATATTTAAGTACCATATTATATTACTAATTGGAGGTAGAAATGGAAAAGAATGCAATAACTATCAGTAAACTTTTGGGAAATGATTTTAAAATAAATATTTCAAGAAGTGTAACTGTAAATGAATTAGATCTTTACACATCGAGATTAGCTTATTATCTAGCAGAACGTTGGTCTGAATTGAACGATTTAGAATTCGAACATGCAAAAGAAGCAGTTTTAGCTTCTTTTGATAGTAAGATCACTGACTGGCATGATGTTAAGAAGGAAAAATAAATAATTATAAAAATAGAAAGTGGTTTGAAAATTTAAAAGCTACTTTCTATTTTTATAACCTAGATTTTGATTCTATGTTATGATACAATTATACTGTCAATATGTTTATTTCATTAATTATGATATGGGGTGGTAAATTATTTGAGGGCGAAGGAATTAAAAATGTACTTGTATAATAATAAAGACAAATTAATTACTATTCTTGAAGCTGCTGGCTTTCATGATATTTGGGAAAATAATGCTAATGAAATTAGATGTGCTACGCCCAATGGTACTAACAAGACCTCAGTAGCGATTAAACTGAACGAAAGTTTATATACGACAATATATTCATCAGATTTTTCAGGAGATATTATTGGAGCTATTCAAGTTGTTATGGACGATTCTTTAAAAGACACGATAATGTTTATACATGCCTGCCTAGGTCTTTCAATGAAGTATGTAAAGAACAAACACGATCCATTGAAATTGTTAAAAAAATATTCTAATGGCTCAAGATTGAGTAAGAATACTCATGAGAACAAGCTCTATTCTAAGCGTTATTTGAATAGATTCGTGAAAGGATTACACAAACAAATAATTGAAGAAGGCATAACACCCAGTGTGGCTAGAAAATTTGAAATATGTTACGATCCAGAGCAGAGTAGAATTATATTCCCCCATTATGATTGGGAAAAATCAAATCAAATAGTTGGGATAAAAGGAAGAACGACTATGGATGCGGATCTAGCAGCGGAACTTGATGTCCCAAAATATTGGAATTATATTTCGGATTACAAAAAAACTAATAACTTATATGGATATTCTCTTTCAAAAGAAGGAATAGAAAAAAATAATATGATCATACTATTTGAAGCAGAAAAATCTGTCCTAAAACAGTTTACATTTGAAAAAGAAATTGGTTATTCGGTGGCATTAGGAGGACATGTGATCAGTGAAGAACAAGTCAGGTTTCTTTTAAAGAATACACCAATAGATTGTGAGATTGTTTTAGCTTTTGATAAAGATATTATGGTTAATGAAACAGAGGGAGAAACTTTCATTAAAAAGGAATGCAATAAGTTTCTAGGAATGAGGAGAATAAGCTATATATATGATAGTTTTAATATATTGAAAGATAAATCATCACCAATAGACGAGGGATATAAAAAATGGAATTATTTGTTAAAATGGAGAAAGAACTATAATAAACATATCGACAGAAAAGTTGTATAATGTTATCATACAAATAAACATAATGAAAGAGGGATTGCATGAGATTAAAGTATGAAGAACTAGAGTTATTAAAGAAAAAATATGGTGTTAATCGTATTTGGTCTTTTTCGCGTATTAGCACTTTTCTCAATTGTCGTTGGGCTTATAAGTTATTATATATAGATAAAATAAGAGCGAACAATGACAATGTTTATACTATTATGGGTACAGAATGTCATAGAATCATACAAGATTATCTTGCAAATGATATTAAATATCCTGATATGGAGCATCAATGGGGCGAATTTATCCAAAAATGGAAAGATGATCCGAAATCTTTTCAGTTTGACACAAAAAAAATTGAAAATGGTTATCTTGATAATATCGAACATTATTTTAAGAATACAGATAGTATTCCATTCAAGGTCAATAATGAAAAACCTATTCTTATTAAATTAAAAGATAAGGATGGAAAGCCCTTCATTTTTGTAGGTTATGCGGATACAGAATATAAAGATGATAAAGGCGATCTAAATATTATTGATTTTAAGACTTCAAGTAAATCAACATTTTCACCCAAAGGATTACCAAAAAAATCTATGCAGTTGATTTTGTATGCAATAGGAGAACATCAGCGTACGGGACTTCCTTACGATAAGATACATTGTAGATTTGATATGCAAAAGTATTGTACAGTAAATTATCGTATGGAAAATGGAAAATGGAAGAATTCTATTCAGGCTAGGTCAGAATGGGTGTTCAAAATGAGTAATAAATTAAAAACAAAATTACCAAAAGCTGGCGTAGATCCAATTACTACTGATGAAATGATAATAGAAGCAAGTCAAAATAATAATATGGACAATCTCCCAGAAGAAGTAAGAAACCAATTCAGAATAAGTAACTATTATATTGATATTGAATTAAGTGAAGAAATTTGTCAAAAGTTAGAAGAAAAAATAATAGGATATTGCAAGGATACATTAGAACTTGAAGATATGGGTGAAGACTTAAATGACTATCTAGAAATAAACTTTCCATATGACTCTAGTAATTATTATTGTCAAAAGCTATGTGCTTATCATAGTAGTCAAGCATTCAAGGAAGAAATGGGAATTATAAAGAAACCACTTCTTGATGAACAAGAGATAGATAATTTATTTGGTAATGTCGAAAGCGAAGACGCTGAAGAGGATGACGAATTGTTAAAAGAGTTATTAAGCTAGACTACAAATAAACATAATGAAAGGCGGAGAAACTATGAAATTCAAAAATAATACGGTATTGGCTAAGCATTTAGGTAATGACAAGATTTATATGTGGCATGTTCCTGCCTCTATGGGGTTAAGACATAAAGTAAGAATTGGGAGTCTTATTAAGGTAGATACTCAATATGGCAATAAAATTGTAAAGGCTGTTGGGGTCGCACTTGTAAAAAATAGTAGCGGAAAATTCAGAGAGGTGGTCGAGTTTATTAAATGAAACAATGGGTAAGCTTACATCAACACACCGATGAATCCAACGCAGGTGGTTATTTTGAAGTAGTGACTCAATATACTGATTATGTAAAATATGCCAAGGAAAACGAATTACCAGCAGTTTGTATAACTAATCATGGGAATGTAGCAAGATGGATGAAGCACAAAATGGCTATTAATGATTCTGGTATGAAATATATTCATGCAATAGAAGCATATGTGACCATGAATTTGGAAGACAAAAATAGAGGGTATCATACAATTCTAATTGCAAAGAATTATGAGGGTGTGAAAGAGATTAATAGGTTATCCTCTGCATCATTTAATAGACAGGATGGACATTTTTATTATAAACCGAGAATTCTATTTGATGATCTAAAAAATACTTCAGACAATATCTTTGTAACAACAGCATGTTTAGCAGGGGCACTTTGGCAAACATTTCCTCATCTGAATAGACAGACGAACAAAAGAGTTGAGGGCGATAAAAAAATATTTAAGGCTTGGATTGACTTCATTGAACAGAATAAAGAACGTGTATATCTGGAACTGCAGCCACATATCGATGAGGAACAAAAAGAGTACAACAAGCTATTAGTAAAAATTGCTAAGAAAAAAGGTTTTAAATTAATTGCTTCAAATGATATTCATGCCCTAAACCAGCGACATAACGAAATTCGCTTAATGATAAAAAGAGGTAAAAAATCTGATTATGAGGGCGATGATAAATTTGAGATATGGTGCAAGAATTACGATGAAATGCTTGAAACTTTTGAAAGACAAGGCGTAGTAAGCAGGGGAATTGTTGAAAAAGCCCTGGATGCGACAATGGAAATTGTTAATCAAGTTGAAGACTTTGAATTAGACAGAACTCATAAATACCCACATTTATTTAAAGATGAAGAAAGTAAATTTAAAGAACTGATTGTGGAGGGTATGAAAAAAAGGGGTATCGCAAAACTCCCAAAAGAAGAAAGAAAAAAGTATATGAGTAGAGTCAATAAGGAGTTTAAAGTATATAAACAAAACGGGGCTATAAGTTATATGCTTGCTGATTGGCTTATGATTGAGGAAGCAAAGAAACAAGGTCGAAGAGTAGGGTATTCTCGTGGTAGTGTATCAGGTAGTTTGATTGCTTACTTACTCAATTCGACAGAAATTGATTCAGTTAAGGAAAATCTGAATTTTGAACGTTTTATGAACCCTGAGCGAATAAGTCTAGCGGATTGATAGGTTTCTATCACAAATATCAGTAAGAAGGTGTTTGTGTGAGGATTGTAACTGACGAAGAAAAGATAAAGAGTGTTGAATTATATAAAAAGGGATTGTCAACAGTAAAAATAGGGAAGTTGTTTAACCGAGAGCCACGTACTATCAATAGAATGTTAAAAAGTATGGGCGTTGAAATCAGGAGTAATAAGATTAATTCTCGTAAACATCATATCTATAACGAAAGGTACTTCAATAATATAGATACTCAAGAAAAAGCATACTTATTGGGTTTTATATATGCTGATGGTTTTATATCAATTAATGGTAATACTAAAAGGTTTGGTATATCAATCAATCGAGTTGATGAGTATTTATTAGAATTTGTTCGTAAAGAACTAAATACCGATTATCTCATTAACAGATATAAAGTCTCTTGTGGATATAGAGTCGGTGTAAATTATTCTCGTTTATTGATGACAAGTGATTTACTAGTTGATGATCTCATAAAACATGGAGTTGTCGAGCATAAAACCAATATATTATTGCCACCTAAAATATCAAACAATCTAAAAAGACATTTTATCAGAGGATACATGGATGGCGATGGATCTATTAAAAAATGTAAAGGAAATTACAATTACGAATATGGAATTGATTTTGTAGGTACTACTGCTTTGCTGACATGGATTTATGATTATTTTTTAGAAAACAATTTAATTTCTAAAAGAAAAATCAATCTAGAAAAACGGAAAAAAGGCCAGTTAGTATCTCATATTCGTTGGGGCGGAAATCGACAAGTTCTCCGAATATTAAACCATTTATATAAGGATAGCGCTTTTTGTTTAAACAGGAAATTCGACAGATATTTACAATTGATGGAACAAAGTAGTCCCATACAGGAGTGATCCTGTATTGCAAACCTCTTGAACCTATAAATATATAGGGTGTGGATATAAATATATCTGCTAACGGTTGAGTTCCCTTGCGGAAAAAACCGTGCTAACTCCTTGAAAAAGGAAATTGTGTAACGACTATCGAAAGGCAACGTTAAGTTGAACTGAGTAGAGTAGAGTTAATTGGTAATTAATTCGAAGCGGGAGGCACTTATTTAATGATACTAATTAAATAAGTTGATGAGATAGTCTACTCCGACCACACAAAGATGTGGTGTTAAAGTATAACGCAAGTTACGGTAGCTAGGATAGATCATGATTGGTCAGGAGAAGATAAAATAGAAGTTCAAAAATGGTTGTTGACAAATCCAAATTTGCATTGCGCATCTATTATGACAGCTAACACTTATGGACTGAAGGGCGCAATTAAAGTTATTGCAAAGGGAATGGATGGCTATAAAGACAAATCTCCGTTTGAGATTCAGGGAATATGTAATCAAATAGATATTAAGGATAACTATCCAGACTCAATATATCAATCTCATAAGAAATTATTTGATACAGCCAAAGAGATAATTGGTGTTATTGATTCGTTCGGTAGACATGCTTGTGGAATTGTTGTAAGTACAGAACCATTAGAAGGCGTAATGGGTACTCAAACTGTAAGTGGCTGGGATTATCCAGTAACACAAGTTTATATGAAAGAAATAGACTATTGTAACTTCACAAAGTTTGATGTATTGGGTCTTGATAATCTTGGGTTAATAACAAAGTCTTGTGAGTTAGCTGGGTTACCTTTTTTAACACCAAACTCAACAGATATTGTCGATTTTCAAGATGAAAAAGTGTGGCAATCAATGGTCGAATCAAATATTGGTATTTTCCAATTTGAGGGAGAAAGAGCTGGTAGTATATTAAGACACTTATTCTCAGAAGAAACTATGAAAAAAATTAAAGAAAGAGTACCTGATATTAAATATATGGATTTATTAAGTCTTGCTAATGCAGCACAAAGACCAAGTGGAGCAAGTTATCTTGAATCAGTAACGGAAGGTAAATTTACAGACAACGGGCACGATGCACTGAATAAATTTCTTGCCCCAACACTAGGAAATTTAGTTTATCAGGAACAACTTATTCAATTTTTGGTTGATTTTTGTGGATGGAGCTATGGGCAAGCTGATTTAATTAGGCGTGGCATAGGTAAAATCTTTGCCTGTTAATGTGGAAACACATTATATGAAAGAGGACGAAATAGGGGAAGGTTGTAAAATATTAATCCCTAGATAACACGATAAACTAAAGAATATTGTGTATTGTAACGCATAGTGGGTGAAACTGTAAAACAGAATATAATCCCACCAAGAGCGCCCTCCATGTAATCTTATAGAGATTACTATGCTAGTTTTGCCAACTAGATACCTAACGTTAAACGAGGATGAAAATGTATGCTAGTCTGAACTGGAATAGACCAGTTGATGAAAATGAGGAAAACCTCCAGAGCATGAGATAAAAAACTCATGGTTAATAACAATCGAAAAAGTCTCAAGCTATTATGGATAGCGAAGTGCCTAAGATAAAACCTTCTTTTATTAAAACTATGATAGAAAAATATAATGATACCAAAGAACACGCAGAAGAAGTGGCAGATAGATTTATCCAGATATTCATGGATGCGGCTAATTATGGTTTTTCTGTAAATCATAGCCTTCCTTACTCCTACGTTGGATACATTGCGACATGGTTAAGATATTATTACTCTCTTGAATTTGCAACATCTGCCTTTGAAATATGGAAAGATGATCAAAATAAAATTAATAAGGTTTCCAGTTATGCGCAAGAACATGGAATTACTCTAAAGAAAGCTATATTCGGAAAATCTAAAGGGCTGTATTTCATGGATAAAGATAATAATTCAATATACGAGGGTACTGCTTCTATTAAGGGAAATAATTCGCAGGTTGGGGATTTACTATATGATATTGCTAAAATTAAGAAGTATGAAAACTTTTGTGATCTTTTGTTAAAAATACATGACGATTCCTTTATAGCCGATAAAGAAGGAAATATTACAGCTATAGAAGACGTTTATAAGAAAGACGAAATTGAGCTTCAAAAAATAGATAAAGAGCTTAAATCAGGTGATATAGAGCTTCATCAAAATAAATATGATATTAATAAGACTAAAATGGTAGGACTTATAAGATTGGGCTATTTTGATAAATTTGGGTCAATAAAAAAACTACAAACTATCTATGATTTCTTCAAAAAAGAGTATAAGCCTAATAACAAAACTCTATCTGGTAAAGCTAAGAAATATCAATTGTGTGTAGAAACCGAAAAAAATACTCCAGAAGATGAGTACAGTTTTATACAATTACTAGAATTTGAATTATATTACACTGGGAAATGTAGTAAACATGATGATAGAATGCCAAGCAAATATGGCTTTATTGTTGATGTTAATAAAGGAAGGACTAGAACTAGAGCAACTGTGTATTCTATAAAGTATGGGAAAAATATGCCTATGCTTGTTGGAAATAGAGTTTATAACAATGTGCCTTTCAAAACTGGTGATCTAATTTCTATTGAACAAATAGAGGAAAAACCAAAGTCTGTTTTCATGGACGGTCAATGGACTAAACACCCTACTGATGTAGATATTTGGGTCAAACAAGCAAAATTCATAAGAAAAGGTGAAATCAGCAAATGATAAAAGATGATTTTGACAAAACTGTATTCCCAATTAAATTTTCAAAATTTTTCAAAAGTAGTGATAAAGATTTGATAAAAGTAGTGACCGAATTAAATATGACAAAACTCTTGCTTTTTAAAGGTCAAATTGCTTCTAGTTCATATAAGAAAATTTATGAAAACTTAGAATCGAAAATACAAAAAATATGTAAAACAGACAAGATGGTGGGTTTTGCATTAGGAAAGTCAGCTAGAAGAACTATAGTCTCAATGTTCATTCTTGACTATAATTACGTGGGTATGCCGTTAGAGATGGTCTATTGTGAGACACAAAATCATATTATATATGCACAAGAAATTGACAAGTATCTGGAGTACACTTATCCCAAAATTATTGAACAACAAAAAATAGGAGGAATCAAATAATGAATATAGATTATAAACTTGTAGAGGTAGCGAATATTTTCCAAAGAATTAGCGAGACAAGTTCAAAAAATGAAAAGATATCAATTATTAAAGAGAATAATGATAATGAATTATTTAGGGATATTTTAAAGTTTGTTTTTGATGATTTTATTCGCACTGGGATTAGCACAAAGAAAATGTCGATGACTAACTTAAATGAATCTGATAAAGAATTTGATAATATCAATCAACTTATGGATTATGTAAAAGAGAATAATACTGGTAAGTTACAAGTTGTATCAAATATAAAGCAATTTTCGAGGGACTATTCACCTAGTGTTACGACTTTTATACATTCAATTTTTGCAAAGAATATTAAAGTTGGTATAACTTCAAAGTCTATCAATAAAGCATTAGGAAAAGGATTTATTAAGGAATTTTCCTGTCAATTAGCTTATCCGATGGATAAATATATTAATCGTGTGGATGGAAGTGAATTTGTATTAACTCAAAAATTAGATGGGCATAGATGTATCGCAATTTACGACAAGGGAAGAGTAAATTTATTTACGAGAAAGGGTTTTCCTTATGAGGGGTTAGAATTGGTTGAACGAGATGTTTCTAAGTTAGCTGCGTTATTCCAAAAAGAAGATGAAGGTATAGTTTTAGATGGTGAACTCGTCTTAGAGAACGTTTCTCAACTTGAAACGAAAGATTTATTTCGAGCGACAGCAAAAGTTTTGAAGAATAGTGACATTGATAAAACTGGCATTTTATTTAATGTATTTGATTGGATTCCGTTGGATGAGTTCTACAATTCACTTTCAGATTTGAGTTATAAGTCTCGCAGAAGAGAATTAGATAAAAACTATGAGGAATTTTTATTCGCAACACAAGATGAAGTAAAAGTAAAATTAGTACCAAGTTTGTATATTGGGAAAGATACAAATAAAATTGCAGAGTTGCAAGACTCATTGGTTACTAAGTTAGGCTGGGAAGGATTGATGTTAAATTTTGCTGATGGAAAATATGCTACAAAAAGAACATCAGATCTTTTGAAAATTAAAAAATTCTACAGTTCCGATGTATTGGTTTTAGATGTTTATGAGGGTTCAGGTGTAAACAAAGGAAGACTTGGTGGCGTAATTATTCAATTTAAAGATACAGAAGTTCAAGTCGGTTCGGGGTTCAGCGAACAAGAAAGAATTGACTTTTGGAATAGTCCAGAAAACATTATTGGCAAAATAATTGAAGTCCAATACTTTGAAGAGTCAGAAAATCAAAATGGTGGGAAATCACTAAGATTTCCAACTTATAAAACATTGAGAGCAGAGAAAACTGTAGAAGATATTAACTATGAAAGTTGACACATACAAATAAACATATTACAATATTAATATACTAAATTACTAGGAGAAATCATAATGAATGCAAAACATTCTGAAATTAAAATTATTAAGAAATTAGCTAAGAAACAAGGAATTAAGCACGTGTTAAGTATTAGAAGAGAAGATGAGAATGAATTTACTTTTGAGACAAATGAAGGTATCCTATATTTTATTGATTTAATAAGTAAAGAAATAAAAGCTGTATAGAAATAAACATAATGAAAGGTTAGCGGAATGAGTAAAAATCTAGTTTTATTAAAAGGTGATTGTCTAGAATTAATGAAAAAAATTCCAGACAAATCAATTGATATGATTTTATGTGATTTACCATATGGAACGAGCGCACTGAAATGGGATAATGTTATTCCAATAAGTATACTATGGAGTTTTTATAAGAGAATAATAAAAAATAATGGTGCCATTGTTATTTTTGGAAGTGAACCATTTAGTAGTTTGATGCGCACTAGCAATCTTGATATGTATAAATACGATTGGAAATGGGAAAAACCTAATGGAGCTAATTTTTTGAATTTCAAATATCAACCAGCCAAGGTGTATGAAGATATCATGGTGTTTGGTAAGATGGCAACTTCATATTCAAAAAAGGGTAATATGAAATATTATCCACAAATGGAGATTGGAAAACCATATAAGGGTTTGTCTGGGAAACAAAAAAAGAAAAGCAATAATTCAACAGTACGAAGTGAAATTAGTCAAGTAGTTACTGATAATAATGGGACAAGATATCCAAGAAGTATACAAAAATTTAAGTTAGACAAAGATAAATTACATCCTACTCAAAAACCAGTAGCATTATTGGAATATTTGATTAAGACTTATACAAATGAAGGGGATTTAATACTAGATAATTGTATGGGATCGGGTTCAACAGGCGTAGCAGCAGTAAATACTAATCGTAAATTTATTGGTATGGAATTAGATAAAGAATATTTTGATATTGCTAAAAACCGCATTAGTGAACATATAGCAGGTAAAGAGGGGGTTTCAGTTTAATGAGCAAAGATTTAGTATTGCTACAAGGTGATTGTTTAGAAAATCTTACTAAAATTCCAGATCACAGCATAGACCTCTTATTAACCGATCCTCCATATGAACACGTTATGGGTGGTATGAAATCGAAAGTATACAATAAATCAGGAACTTATAGGGCTAATAGTTATATGAATATGAAAATGTCGCAATTTAAGCATGATAATATTTTTAATTTTTTAAATACTGTAATCCCAAAATTAAAGAAAATTAATATGTTTATATTTTGTTCAAAACTACAATTAGCACACTATTTCAATTATATCAACCAACATAAGAAACTTAAATTCGATTTGTTAATTTGGGATAAAAGCTCAATAGAAGGTAAATATGGTATGAAGTCTAGTAAGTTTTTCACACAAGATATTGAATATGTTGTAAGAATTTACGAGAGCGGAGTTAGCCTAAACAAAATTTGGAATGAGGATCATACAAAAAGTAATTCTAGCTACTACATGAAAAGACAAAAGTTTACTCAACCACATGGGTTACACGAATCCATGAAACCTGTAGAGTTATTACAAAGATATATAGAACTAACCTCTAATGAAAATGATATAGTACTAGATCCATTTATGGGCAGTGGTTCAACGGGTATTGCTGCTCTGAACTTAAATAGGCGCTTTATTGGTATGGAACTTGATGATAAATATTTTGGTGTAGCCAAAGGTAGAATAGAAAACACATTTACAGATATAAATAAACATAATGAAAGAAAAGAGGAAACGACAGTATGATTATTGCAGTAGATTTTGATGGGACATTATGTAGCGAAGCATATCCTAATATTGGAAAGAAAAACGTTAAACTCTTCAATGCTCTAATTTATTTAAGAGAAAAGGGACATAAATTAATATTATGGACTTGTCGCAACGGACAATTATTAAGACAAGCAGAAAATTGGTGTTCTAATAATGGACTGTATTTTGATGCAGTCAATGAAAATCTACCAGAAGTTTTAAAAATATATACAGGAGTGGATTCTAGAAAAATTAGCTATGATATTTTGATTGATGATAAAAATATCAATATCAAAGATCTAAATAGTTTATCTACTAAAAGAATTAAAGAATATATTCTTAATAAGAATCAGTATTCTGTAATGATACCACTACGGGGATTACTTAGTGATAATGGACAACAGTATTTAAGCTATAAGGATGGAAAATATTTTGCTTGTTCATATCGAGATAGTCTTAAACAAGAATTTACACAATCTGAACTGAATGATATCCCAGAAGCATTTAAACCATTTATACCCAGATTTTTAGGAGACGATAAAATATGAAAAAAACAACAGAAGATGCGATAAAAGTGTTAGTTAATAGTCTGACTCAAGATACCTTACAGGACATTGGCGCATTGCTAATTTTTAACAAGCCAACAGAGATGAAATATATTTTTGGGCTAATCGAAATTGATAATGAGTATTTGGAGAACTTGATTGCTGCAATTGATAAACATTTAGAAGTTCATACCCCTGATCAAGAAGATACTGATATATTCCTTGATATTAAAAAACATGCAGAAGAAAGGTTGGCTTTACAAAAAAATGAAATTGGAAACTTTAACGAAGATAATAAAAACTGATGAAGAAAGACTTAATTTGATTAGAAATTTAGTTTTTGATTTACCTAAAACTTATGATGATTTCTTATCACTTGATAATCTTCAACAGAGTCGTACATTCAGCGTCATTTCTGCAATAGAAGAATTGACAATAAGCAAATCAAATTTTGTTGTTAAATATGTCCTAACTGAAGATAGAAGGCCACATTTTCTTAGTATCGAAAAAGGAAATATATCTACCACATGGTCAAAACCCGATGAAGAGGGAACACTATATTGTCTGATTGGAGCATCTGGTTCAGGTAAAACAACGTTGGGCTATATGACTTTTGGCAAAAAGAAAGAAGTAATTAGTACCACTACACGTAAACCAAGAAAGAATGAAATAGATGGACAGGACTATTTCTTTGTAAACCCAAGATGTTTTGCTGAAATGTATAAAAAAGGTAAGTATGCTGAAATTGATAGCTATAATAATAACTATTATGGAATCGAATTATCAGAGATTCAGGACAAAACTAAAAATGGAGATGCTTATGCGGTAGTTACGTATGAAGGATATAAGCAAATCAAGAAACTGCATCCAAAAACTAAGTCTATTTTTATTTACTCCAGCTTTAGAGATACCAGGAAACAAATGGTTGAACGTGGAGATCCTTATTGGCAAATAAGTAAAAGGCTTGATCTATATGAGAAAGATATGGAAAACAAAAATAAATGTGACTATGTTGTAGAGAACCATCTTGGTAAACTAAGTGACAGTTTAGAGCAAATTCAAGAAATCGTAAAGGAGAATAAATAATGAAAAGAACAGTATACTTTGGTGCAGGGTGGTTCACTCCCAAACAAGAATTAGCATATGATAAGGCAATGCACGCTTTAAAAAATAATTTAAGTGTTGATTTAGTCCATTCATATGTTCCATTAGAACATCAATATAAGGGTATCAGAGTCGATTTAAATCCCGAATATTTACATGATCTTGAATGGTCAAACGGGACATTTAATGGAGATATTTTGGGTATTAAATCGACTGATGTAGCATTATTTATTTATGTCCCCACAGAAGAAGATATTGGTTGTGGAGTCGAATTAGGATATGCGAAAGCTATTAATAAGACAATCATAGTCGCAATTCCAGATGAGGAGTGGGGTGAACCAATTAACCTTATGTCATTTGGTGCAGCCGATTCATTTATTAAATTAAGCGAACTAAACAAATATGACTTTACAAAGCCAGAATATAAATTTTATGAAGGGGAAGTTTATTAAAACTTAGGTAAATCAATGACATTATCAAAAGGATTATTCACATCAGATAAAGAATATTGGGAAACACCTCGTGACTTTTTCAATAAGTTAAATGATAAATTTCACTTTAATTGGGATCTAGCATCGACAGATAATAATGCACTTTGTAAGAATCATTTAACAGAGCAAGATGATTCCTTATCAATTGATTGGGGGGGGTCTCTGACAGGCAACTTGTTCCTAAATCCTCCTTATGGGAGAGAATTGAAGAAATGGGTTAAGAAAGCTTCGGAAACAAAACTAGCAAAAGGTCAATTTTTAGTGATGTTAATACCCTCAAGGACAGATACAAGTTATTGGCATGATTACATTTTTAATAAGGCCAAAATAAAATTTCTGAGAGGTAGACTGAAATTCACAATCAATGGTGTTCAGAAAGACGCAGCACCTTTCCGTCAGCGTTAGCAATTTATAAAGGGGAGTAGATATGAAACATTTAATTTTGTTAATAGTATTATTGTATATCTTGTTCAAAATTACCAGGCATAGACTCATGTTAGATTTAGATTATGATCCTGAAGAAATGGAATCAGTTTATTATATTAACAATGATGGTGGGTATGATATAAGAGTACTGCCAGTAGAAACAGGTTCTAATTACACTAAATGGGGTGTCTATAAGAAAGTCAATAATGAAATTGTGACTTTAGAAGAGCATTTATTTTTATGGTTGACACCTGTTACAAGTGGCAGTGGTCAAGTAGCATTAAATAATATAATGTTACGAAAAAGAAGAGTTATTTTAGGAAAGGAATGATAATTTGTCTGAAGGATATAATGCAAAAGTTTATTGGAAAGATGGTTGTAGTAGGTGTAAACAAACCATGAATTTATTTAAGATTCCATTTGAATCAGTAAAAGCTAGTCAGGAATTCATTGAATATTTAAAAGAAGAAAAAGAAGTTAGATCTATGCCTTATGTAGAAATATTTGATAAAGATAGAAGAATAGTAGATAGCTGGAGTAACTTTGAATACGATAAGATTCGTGAATGGAATAAGAAGATAGATGCTTAATGAACTGGAAGAAAAAATATTCAGGTGGATTTGATATGAAACCACCAACCGAATTACGAGGATCGGTATATATTGACACATGGTTACTTGATCGTGATAAATCAAGTAAAAACAAGTTGTATTTTAAATCTTAAGATTCCAATTTATTCCCTTTGATCGACATAACTAGTTGGATAAGTAGTAAAGAACGAGAAATACAAATAGAATATGCACGCCAAAAATTTACTAAGTTTAATGGGAATGTTTGGTTAGATAGTTTACAAATTAAATAAACATAATGATATAATAACCGTTGACTTTGATAAGTTTAGCGGTTATTATTATATATAGAAATAAACAAAATGAAAGGAAGACCAATGAAATTATCGTTGTGGATTGAGAAGCGGGAAAAGAAAAAGATCAAATTAAATATGTGGCAAAGTATTGTTTTGAGACAAGAAGTTAAAAGTGCAGTAAGAGCTGGTTATGACGGAATAGTGAAACCAATTAAAGATTTAGATGATTTAATAAAGTGTGTAAATTGGTGTAAGAGAGAAAATCTATCATATGCTCGGATATTTGAAAACAGCATATCTATTTATTGGGTATATGCTTTGCCTGAAGATAATAAAAATTACAAATACCTTTTTCCAGTTGGGAAACATCCATTATCTTTAGTGGAGAATAGGCATAGTCCTTTTGGTGTAGGTAACAAGAAATAGGAGGAAATAAAATGAATGACGTGGCAGATTTAGATAAGAATGCGGCTAAAGATTTAGTCAAAAAAGGTGAAATGTTTTGGACTATCATGATGTCAGATATGGGAACAGGTGCAGTAAAAATAAAGTATTTACAATTAGCTAAACCTAGTGAAGAACACGTTTCAAGATTTGACTGGAGCGATAGTCGTGAAAAGGCTACAAAATTCCTAAATTTTAATGAAACCGTAAGGATCTTCAAACAAGTATTTGAAGCAACACACCTACCTATTACAATGGCATTTTGTGGTTGGTATCTTGAACGGGAGGAGAAATAATGGCACAGTTATTTTTTAGATATGGGACTATGAATAGTGGGAAAAGTGTTGAATTATTGAAAGTAGCCCATAACTATCGAGAGAGTGGTAAAATTGTCATTTTATTTACTAGCTCATTGGACACAAGATCGGGCAAAGGAAAGATAAGTAGTCGCATAGGCATATCTGATTCCGCAATAGATTTAAGTCCTACTTCAAGCGTTTGCGATGAAATTAATAACAACCCAGATCATATTTCTAATGTTTCATGTATTCTAGTTGACGAATCACAATTTCTCACAGAGAAACAAGTTGAGGAATTAGTGTCGGTAGTAGATATTTTAAATATTCCCGTTATATGTTATGGCCTAAAAAATGACTTTATGAATAACTTATTTGAGGGTAGTGAAGCTTTGCTAAAATATGCAGATAAAATTGAAGAGATTAAGACTGTATGTAAATTTTGTAATAGGAAAGCCACTATGAATCTTAGAATGGTCGATGGTAGGCCTGCAAGAAAAGGTGAGCAATTGCAAATTGGTGATAGTGAGTACTACTCAGTATGCAGAGAACATTGGTATTCACCAAATATGAAAAAACTATAGGAGGTAAACATGAAAGAGATTAATGTGCCGCAATCAATTATTAAGGAAATTAAAGAGAAAATTCCTAACTTGGCTATTTTATATCTTACAGGTTCAAGGCTAACAGGTACCCAAAACAACAAATCAGATTATGATTTCTATGCTTTCACAGTTTCACATAAAAGCGAATTTGTTTTAAGAGATCGGAATAAAGGGACAACATACAAAGGTGATAATTATGAAATTAAATGTTTTGATATTACACATTTATTTGCACTTTTGAGAAAAACAAATCCTAATTTTATTGAATTGTTTTTTAATGTTCCAATTTTCGTTGGTGGTTATTTTGATATTTTAACTCGTTTGATTTATCGCGACAGAGAAAAGTTGCCATATATAAATGAAAAACATTTCGTTGCATCTTCCGTTGGAATGATTAAATCAAATCTATCTCGGATATCCCCGAATAAAGTATACAAGGGGAGTGGATCTTTTGGTAAAGAGCTATTCAATTTAATTAAAGCATATAGGTATGGATTGGCCGTTGCTAATGGAAAGTCTTTGGAAGCTGAAATTAATATTATGAATGAATATTTATATGTTAAAAATACAGAAGTCTATGATCAAAATTTATTGAATAAGATTAATCCTGAATATCTATATCAATGTTTGAAAGAAAAATGTGACGACATGAAAGATTCAACTGAGAAACTTGATTTGTTGAATGAATATATCTACAATACGCCATTATATTTTAAATAGATAGGAGACAAAACATTATGTACCTTAGATATAATAGCAAATCTAAATACTATGTATTAAACATTGTTGATGAACCAACTATTAAAGAAAACTTTGTTCATTCTGATACAGGATTGCTAATTTCATACTATGCAGAACGACTTAATACACATGAAATTACACCAAAACAAGTATTCGGTATTTTCAAGGCTAGCTATAGGGATTTTAAGTATTCCGTTAAACAATATAGACATCTAACTGATGGTGGTATTCATACTTATAGTGCAGTTGACATTATTGCGATTAAATTAATCAAAAATGGATATATGAGAAAGGGTAATGTTATTGTTTAAATAAACATAATGACATAGTGTGATTGATAATAATGAAATTATTAAGAGAATTTTTTGAACACTGTCTGCTAGACACGATTATTTATGACAAAGAGAAACCTAAGTTTAGTGAAATCTGTACTGTTTTGTTTGCAATGATATTTAGTATTTTTATAATGGTTTACTGCATTGCCTTAGTATTCGCTGTAATATATGAAGTTTATTACTTTATAGTAATTAACCATCTGTATATATCGGCAGAATTTTGGGCAATTACACTTTATACGTTAGGAATAGTGGCTTCATTCTTCTTAGTAGCATTAATTATATGGGAAGCAATAAAACTAAACGTAAAACTTAAAAATTGGAGTGATAGAAAACATGTACACAATGAATAAATCTGGTGCGAATGTAAGGACTTTTGATTTCATAGATACAGATAAATTATGTGAAGAATATGTTAAAGGAGTCATAAGTTTAAAAGAACTAGCATTTCAACTTAGTATAGCCAACTTTACTTTTTCAAAAGAGAGGTTAGACAAATTAAAAACCAGGGCTTTTGAAGCAACACCAACTGAAATAGCTGCACAAGCATTAATCAAGCAAGGTTTAATGTATGAGGTGAATAATGGATAAGATAGAAGTTACAGTAGAAACATTGAATGCAGCGGTGACAAAAGGTAGATCTAATGCTGTGATAGCAGAACTTAGATCAAGAAATGGGAAACCAGTTAATTCTCAGAAATTAAATGACATCCATAAACAACTTCGCTATAAGGATTATGCCGAGGCAACGTTGGAAAGTTCATTAATGGGTTGGATCTGGGTTCCACTAATATTTATATTGTTCGTAATCATTATTGTATTAAATTTAAAAAACATTTTCTTAAGTATTCCTCTTTTGGTATCTCCTATTCTTTTACCTTTGTGTTATAGAATATATCTTACATGTTATTTCAAAAAATATTACAAAAAAATACCTGATTCTTTCGTGGAGAATAGCATTGAACTGCCTTGCAGTGATACTAAATTTTATGAAAACGAGATTATACAAGCAGCTGATTGGTGTTCCAACAAAGTAAGAGAATACCCTTATAATTATTGGGATCTCATTTGTAATAATAGAGATATAACTCTTGCATATGTATTGTATCAAAGAGATAAAAATACAAATAATTTCCCTATAATACTTCAATTAAAAGTGACGGATTTTCTAGCAGAGTTAGCTGATATTTTAAATAACAAAAGTAAATATAATGCAATAAAAAATAACGATACACAGTTTCTTGTTTGGATTCAGAGAATAGTTGAGTTATACGATAGATAAGAGAGTGAGAGGAAAATGAAATGACAAAACAAAAGATGGTTTACGTGGTACACAATAGCGCAGGAATTGCATCAGTATATACAAAAATAGAAGATGCTAGAAAAGATGCGAAATTTCTAGGTGCGCATACAACCTTAGTTCCATTAAGAACTAGTGCACTAGTAAATCTTGATTATCTACAAACAAACATAGTGCAAGAAGACAGGAGGAAAGTAAATGATGTTCAGAGAAAGAAATAGTGATAATTTCAGAAAAGTAAAGGTCACATATACCCCAGAACCAAATGACGATGGGACTACAACATATTACCCACGTTCATGGCAATATTTAAGTAAAAGAAATGAACTTATGTTTAATGAAGACCAGATGGAAATTATAGAATGGATTCACACATATTGGTATAAGTATGGTGAAAACAGTATGCTGGAAGCAATTATGTTGTTAATTAATAGCGGATTATACGAACCATCAAGAAATCCAACATTCAGTGAAGTGCCAATGAAATTAGAAGAGATTTGGGATAGTTTAGGTGAATATTCAAGACTAGACATTATTCATGAGGTGACTACTATATGTTTGAGAAATTAAGGGAGGGTTTTATATGACCTATGAAGAAGCAACTACAAAACTAAAAGAAATTGATTTAAGAATTACGGTAGATAGAGCTTGGAGTGCTGTCTTTGCAATTACACTACCATATAAAACAGATCTACATGAAACGGCAAACTTTAATATTGATACAAATAAAATTAAAACTGGTTTAATTGTAGGAGAAGATGTAGCCCATTTTCTATGTGATCCATTAGCATTACGTGTCGTTACTGAGGTAGCTGTCCCATTAATGAATACACCATTAAATGAAAGAAGTAAGTAGACAATAGAATAGGAGATTACTTAATGACAAAAAACACTCGATTAGCACAAAAGGCTCTTGAATTTTCTGCAGAATATATGGGTTTTATTATAGATCATCCACAAAATTATTTTAAACTTAATAATGAAGAAGAAAAAATATTCGAACCTGTATCGTTCAGTCTTATAAATAAAACAGGGGTACATGAAGTATGCTACCTAACCTATGACAAAGAGAATAAACCTATCATAAAATTTAGTGCTACTCAATCTGGTAGTTTTTCATCTCATAATATTTTCGATCTTGCTATGTTATTTAGATACATTAGCCAATTTATTATACAGCTAGAAGATGATATAAGAAATTATTATAGTAAGAATAATGGGAAAAAATAAGAGGAGAACAATAATGACAGAAAAATTCACAGAAGAAAAATTAAATCAAAGGATTTTTGATTTATTTACAGAAGCTAATGTCATAAAAAGTATACTACCTAGTGGTATTGTTCAAAATGATGTTAATGGTGACTATGATAAGTTCCGTAAAACCATGTTAGGAGTCAGCCGTGAATATTTTGAATCGGATATGGATGTAACCGAGTCAAAATTAAAGCAATGGAAGGATAGTGTAAGAGAGTTACTTACTGATATTTTAGATCATAAAGTTCTAGATGAATAATAAAACTGAAATATAAAGGAGATCATTTAATGAAAGTTACAACTTCAAAAAAACAAACTCAAAAACTAATCAATGTCCCACACTATGTGTTTGATTTTATAAATAGATTCGGAGTAAATGCTATATACGATATGATTAAAGGCTCATCAGGTGACAATTATTATATTTGTGATATGAGGGTGGACGACGGGGACTTAAGCGAAGATGATGCACTTAAAATTCAGGAATGGTCTGAAAAGCAAGAGGTAGAAACTTTACTTAAATTAGCGAATGGTGTAGTGTGCAGAATAAACGCAGCATTAACACATGAGAACATATTTAAAGGTGTATAACATGAATGAGAGTGAGAAATACGAAAATGTTGCACAATTTTTAAAAGGTGAAAAATTCGTCCATGGTCTAACAAAATACGAAAATCTTTTGATGAAAAGTAAAGTGTATTTCCGTATACCAGATACACAATCAAAATTTGATGAGGGTTATTACTCAAATTCGTCAGTTAGATATAGTGGTTTTACGTGGTTGGGTAGAATTATCGTTTCTCTAATCTTACTGGTATGTGTTCTAGGGTTAGCACTGATTGGTGTATTTACAGGAAATATTAAATATATTTTTAATTGGTCGGCTTATAGAGAATATGATCTTATTGATGATATAATAGATGAATTCTTTGATGGCGAACCCTTTAGCAGGAATATCAACAGTCGTTTTGATGGTTATGATAATATTCCCACAGTATTAAAAACAAACAAAGAAGCTAGGGCGTTCTTAAAGTATAAATACAAGTATAAGAATAAAAAATTTGTATTTAACTCAGATGAGTATAATTTACAAAAGTATGATAGTGGGACAACTATTTTAGCCTTATTGAAAATAGGGAAACTAGATCCTTACTGGGATAAGATGAGATTAAACTTAACAGAAAAAGAAAATAAGAAGCAAGAGGAGTAATGAGAATTGGTAGCAAATAAGAATATAGATTATCCTGATCAAGAATTATATGATTACGTAATGAAAGGTTTGGCAGATAAGAATATAACTCCAAAGACTATTGGGGAAGCTGTATATGAAATGGAACATGAGTATTTTCCAGAAAAGACAGCAGAAGATTTCGGAGAAGATTTTTATAGTCTATTTAAGAAACGTGAAGTATTAAATCTGGTAGGCACAGGGCTGATGATTGATGATTTAGCAAATAGAGAGCTATTGCCAGAACCAATGCAAACCATTATCGCCAATGATCTTGGGCAATTTGGTGTAGACGAACTTATTAGTATCGGTATCGCAAATCTATACGGCTCTTTAGGTGTAACTAATTATGGCTATGGAGATAAGATTAAAATTGGATACGCAAAAGAGTTAGATAATGAACATGGTGAAATTAATACCTTCAGTGATGATATATTCACAGCACTGGCATCAGGTATGGTCGGTAGATTAGGCCATGGTAGGCCACTGGATATTAATAATAAGAAACAAGAAGATTATAAGGAAGATGCACGATAGAATAATTGATAAAATCCATATTTTATAAATTGGACATGTATTGAGATAGGAGAAAAATGGGAGCATACTATGACACATTAAAAGAATTGCAGACCAAAATTATATCAAAGGCTCTCTTGCCAATAAAAAAGTTTCAAGGAGTAATGTTTAAACCAGATAGCTACATGCGCACAGATGGTTTGCCAGTTGACAAAACCATAGCAAATTTAGAAAAGAATATTGTCGAGCAGTCTGATCCGAAGGAGAAAGCAAAATTAGAAGCATTATTAGAAAGAATTGAATCAGTATCAGATTTAACTGAAAATTTATATGATAGATTAAATGAGAATCCCAATACATTCTCCTATTGGTTTCCAGCATTATTAAAAAGTAACAGAAAATGTATCAGAGATGGGCATACCTTCTTTAAGATACCTGCAAGTAGCTGTATCACATTACCACTGCCATTATCACAATTTATGAGAATTGAATATCAGAATACAAATGATGAGTCACGTAAAAAATTCAATGAAATACTATTGGAAAAACTTAATCTTGATAAGAATAAACATTATTTTATCAAAAATGGAGTCTTTTCAGGAAAATTTGAATGGCGTAATTGTCATATTGTACCTTCAGAACAAAATCAGATTGGGGAGTATTTTCAGGTTGTAAACAATCATGCTATGTTGGTGGGAGCAGGTCGAACAAATGATATCGTGATACGAGAATACATTGATGATCCAGAACATAGACCAACTATCTATAATGGTATGCCTTTACGTACAGAATTCAGATGTTTTATTGATTGTGATACTAAAGACTTAATACAAACAGTACCATATTGGAATCCACTTGTAATGAAAAAGGTTTTACAATCACAGGGGCAGCAAAATAAAAGTATATACAAGTGGTATGAAACTTATAAATGGTTTGAAGAGGTACTAAATCAGGATTTCAATGCTAATATCGGTAGAATTAATAAGAATATTCAATATGTTATTAATGAACTCTCATTAAAAGGACGTTGGTCTTTAGATGTTATGAAGTCTGGAAATGACTTTTATCTCATCGACATGGCCGAAATGAAGTCTTCAGCTTTAACTGAATTAATTAATCCATCAAGGTTAAATGAATTAAAAATTAAATTAGAACAATAAACGTAAATAAAAAAGACCTGATTAAAGGTCTTTTTTATTATCTGCTTCTAGTTTATTTTTGATTTCTTTAAAGAGCTTTTTCTCTTCCTCTGACATATTCTTTCTTTCTTTTGATATATCTTTCTCACTTGACATATAAGTGTCGAGAACTTTGGTGAGATCTTCAAGTTTTTTCTTATTTTCTTCAGATATTTTTTCGAGAACACTTCTACGTAAATAATAATTTGTCTTGAGAGAATAGGCACTTATATTAATACCCCTTAATATCATAAGGATATAAGTCATGGGAATTTTATTATTTATATTCTCACTTATAATATATAGTAGTAAAACAATCGATACAATAAATAAAAAGATAGACAAAAATAACATAGTGTTCAATACTGAATCTTTTCCTAATTTATCAATAAAAGAATATATCATTTTACCTATAAGAGTAGTAATACCTAATGGACTTGCTAAAGAGAGAACTTTTCCTGCGTTTGAATTTTTGGGGTGAGAAATTGCTACGATCTCATTGATGAGCGGTTTTATAACTTTAACATTATAATCTTCGTCCCGTAGTTTATCTATAACAACTTTTTGATTGTATCTATCGATGTAACGAAGTAAATTCTGATTATTGTTATTTATAGAATATTTTTTTGATTTCCGTTGTTCCATGATAAATAGTGTAATAAATATAAAACTAATGATATAAACGATTGATTTACCAATATTATTGTTTGTTATGATTGGAGTGAATAATAATAATAAACACGTACAAATTACCACATTGTATATAGCTGTCTTTTGCTCCGACTTTAATTTTTTCTCATTGTACCAACGTGATCTTCCTAGAAAATTAGCTTTAATATATTCTATAAACTCACTTAAATTAACGCTCATCATCAATTTTTTCACTCCTTTAAATATGTCTTTCATACCCAATAAAGAAAGCCGTTCTTTCAACTTTGGCGAGTTTGCGAACGGCTTTCTTTATGTTTTTGTAGTTTTCTAACTTGGTCACCGTCTAAACGGTTTTGCGCGGAAAGCGTGTTCCCGCACGCATGTATTCCACAATGTAATAATAACCTATTTGTATAAATTTGTAAATAATTTTACTATCTTAATCTGAAGAGGTATCAAATTAAAATTTCAATACTAATATTTGGTGAGGGGTTAATAAAAATATTTATTGGAATTAATTTTAGAACAATTTGAAATTATAGTTCTTAACTATTTTAGTTTCAATCGTTTTTTTCTCTGTCATTTGTTCTTTTCGAATATTATCTAATTTAATATTTTTAAGAATATTTAATGCGTAAGCATAAATATAAGGTTCGTTCCTTTTCTTATTGAAGCTATGCACTATAAGAGAACTAATTAGTCCAATAATCCAAATTCCAATCGGTAGAATTTTGGGGTGAGTTAGAAATTGTGTAAATATTGAACTAAAACCAAAAAAAGATCCAACAGCAAAAATGTTCCTCATACTTGGTTTCATTTTATCGTTCATTTCAGTTAGGTCATTAATCAAGAAATCAATGCTTACATTATCTGTATATCCCATGGATTTTAGTTCCGTCTTTATTTTAGGTAAGAGGGGTTCTGAATATTTTTCAACAGTATCAATAGCAATCTTCCGCTCACGTTTATCGCAATCAATTTCTAGTAAAGCCGTACATATTCCAACTATGATCAATATCATACAGGCCACCATTCTAATTATTAGAGGTTCATTACGCAATGCAATAGCTGCAAACGGAATAACACAGTATAAAGTAATACATATCCTTGAAACTATTTTTCTTTTATTGTTGATAGCCGTTATTGTCTTAATATAATCCTCATGTTTTCCATCTTCTTTTTTTACTATTTCCAAAAATCTCAATACATCTTTATGATACATATACATCACAACCTTTTATTTATGTTTATAAATCGCATAAGAAATTAGTATTTTACTACTTTCGATAATATATCTTATGTAAACTAGAAAAATAAAAAGAACCTATTGATAACCTAAAATAGATTCCTTTGTAATTACCTATGCTGAGAAACGTATTCTAAGCATAGGTTTATAATTTACATGATAAATTATATGTTCTTGCGTTCCTCACCGCCATATACAGCACCATGAGACTGAGCAATGGTAGTAAACTGAGATAACCAATCTTTGATTCTTTGATATTCAAGTGTTCTTGTGTCAATAGGATGGTTTACAAGTTTTATAGACATTTCAGGAACAAGACGGACTTGACCATTTATATAGCAATTTATATTTAAAGTAGTTAGGTTACTGCTTTGCGTACCACGCCCCGCACCACCAACGATTGCTCCAGTTGTACCGAAGAGTAGTCCACCCACAAGGGCTTTTTTGAAACTACCGCCACCTTTGACAATATCCTCATATCTTTCATCTACCCTAAACAATAATGATGTGCAAGGAATAAAAGACCATTGATTTGCAGTTAGTCCACTTTTTGCTTGATCCATGAATACACCGCTATCCTCAGCATCATCATCATTAACATACAAGTGATATCTGCCATTTGACATTTTTTGGTATAACTCGACTCTCCTTTGTAAAAATGCTAACTTTTCTTCTAGACTTAATTCTGACATAATAGCTCCCCCAATTAATAAACATAATACAATTTTTATATTATTAATTATATTATCTTTGGTGTGAAAAAACAACAAAAAATATGACATTTCTATCATATTTTTTGCCTTATCTAATAGTATTTAATTTTTGTTCTATTAACTCCAATACCTTTTTTGCATCTTCAGGGTTTTCAACAAAATCATATTTATCGCCATCAATTTGAATTTTAGGACAAATATCGAAATCTTCATACCATTTATCATATCGCTTGTTTAATTCTTGGTAGTAGTTAAATAAGCTTGGATCAGTATCTAGTTGCTCAAATTCACGACCACGTTTATTAATCCGCTCAAGCATCTTATCGAATGATACTTTAATATGAATCAGCAAGTCGGGTGCAGTCTTGATATCTGATTTGCTTATACGTTCCAACATATTACTTAATAAATCATCATAGACCTCAACTTCTTTTTGATTAGCTCTTCCTAAGTCAGCATTTAAATGAAATAGCAAACTATCTTCATAAATTGAACGATCTAGAATGTTATTATCATCTGCTAATGCTTCCTTAATTGAGGCGAAACGCTTATTCAAAAAATATATTTGCAGCAAGAAAGCGTACTTTTCTGGATCTGAGTAGAATAGAGGTAGTACATCATTATCCTCAACACTCTCATATAATGCTTTTGTCCCCAATTTATTAGCTAACATTTCAGTTAGACTTGATTTTCCTGCACCAATAGTTCCACTTAATACAATCACGCTCATTTCAGCTCCCCTTTATTAATTTTTTCAAAAATAAAACACAATGCCCAGCCTTTGTCTTGCTGGTGTCATTGTGTGAGAATTTGCATATATTATCACCCCTTATTGTTGTATTTGTTGATTGAAGTATAGTAAAAACACGAGACAAAATTCGTATTTTTATTTTCCATAATCTTAGTATGGAATAAGAATGAGGGAAAAGTTGCATTTCCCTTCAATGGCTCGCCCATTTTCATCCTAATCTTTCTTAGATTCAATCTTTACCTTCTTACCATTCACATTAATTTGTGTAATATTTCCATTACGATCAGTAACATTAACTTGCGTATCATCTTTACCTTTTTTCAAATATTGTTTAATTAAGATATAAGCGATTGCCAAAAGAATAATAATAATCAATAACAAAAGTATTTTAGTTACAAAGAAAGCCATAATTTACACCTACTTTGTTTGATCAGTAATAACAGAACCATTACCCTGAGTAGTAACCCAGCCATGTTTCAATCTAGCTTGTGCTTCCATGTATTGAATAGTCTTATCAGTGACAGAATTGTTGATTTTTTCATTTGCCTGAGCTGTAGCATCTGCTCTTGTTAACTTAGCTTTAGCTGCGGCCTCGGCTTTAATTTGCTTAGATTTTGCTTCAAGTTCAGCTCTCTTATTATCTTGTCCAGCTTTGATTAAATCATCGATTGACTTTTGTGTCTGTGCGTCCACACTAGGCACACCGAATGACAAATCTTCAATGATAAAACCTTGTTTTTCAACTGATTTTTGGAATGTGGTTAGAATACCACCTTGAACTTTAGCAGAAGAAGAACCCATTACATCTAATAATGTGTATTCAGACATTGTATCTCGGCCAGCTTTTTGTAACTTTTGAGATAACCAACCTTTTTCAATACTTAGGATATCTGCTGATCCAAATTTCTTATAAACATTGACTGCCTTAGTAGCATCTACATGATAAGCGTATGAAATCTTTACAACAGTTTTCTTCCCATCTTTAGTTGCTAAACCTACTTCTTGATGAACTGTTTGTGTTCTGATTGGATATTGTGTAACATAATCGAGTCCTACAAAATGAACACCTTGTCCAAGAGCTTTATCTTTCACTCCTCCATTCATAGAATAACGAATACCCACATTCCCATTATCAATTCTTTCAGTAAACCTGATTAAACCGATAATTAATGCTACCAAGATAATAAGACCCGAAACCAAACCAAACATTGCTTTTTTCAAAAACTATTCCCCCTAATATATTTTTCCCATCAACGACACTATATGTCATTAATGAATACCTGGTAACAGAATCGAACTGCTGTTTTGGATTATTAGACCAATGTTTTGCCATTAAACTAACCAGGTACATGAGTTGTTGGAACTCACAAATGTTAGTACAAACTTACATTAATTACCAAAAAATACTCCATGAATTTTATTTTTGATAACAGTCATGATCGGATTTGAACCGATAACCTACTGATTAGAAGTCAGTTGCTCTATCCAATTGAGCTACACAACTATGTCAGCAGACAAACAAGAATAATTCTGCGACAAACACTATCATCATTGAATTTTGATATTACCATCTCACTCCGATAGTTATTTTTATTGTTAATACAGGGTAATCTGCTAACACTTGAAATAAAAGGAATAATGACTTTAAGCTTACAATTATTACTAAATTGGGTTTCTCCTATAAATAGGATCAGGGTCACTTGTTTTCATTAAATTACATATCAACTACTATTGACTATCCTTTTTCGTTAATACAACCAAATTGAATTTATTAAACAACATAAAATTTACTCTTCTTTTCACCAAGTACTTCTAATGAAATATTTTTTGGAACAACATGAACACACCAATCCGAATAAATGCAGTATTTACCAGAATAAAATTGTTTGAGATAATCTCTTATACGGGAATCTAATTTTACTTGCATTATGTTTATTTGGTTGCCAGGATATTCATCATTATAATCATCGGCAATCAAGTAGATCAGATGCTTATGTGACGGCATATCTTTTAAAAAATTATTAAATTCATATTCCACAACATCATCCATAACTATATTCCCTTCTTCCTCATGTTTATGCCGCCCCTTGGGATTCGAACCTAAGTTACTCTGCATGGTTTTGCAGAAATGTTTCCTATATTACCGTGTCCATGGTCTAACGGATAACTCATACAGTTATCGGATACGCGATTACTACATCAGTACGGCTTTGCGAGATATATTTTATATGCGGTAGTCTCGATTTACCTACAGCCAATTGCTGCCATACGGATTATTTCCGTCTACGCCACTGGACTTTGTAATATTGAGTGACTTTCAGCTCACTTGTGTCCTCAAAGTTTATATAAGGTACTTTTTTAATGCGAAGTACCAAACAGCAATGTGAATAGAAGGTAACGCTCCTCCCAACATACACTAGTAATATGCTCTTTCTGATATATTCACTGCCAATCGCCAGAAAAAGGTACGGAAATTTAACAAAACCAAGCGACCTTAAAGATTTAGTATTCTTTGTTTTCTTTAGACGATACAGCGACAAATACTCTCACTTCGTCTCCCAATTATGCAAGTGGTATGGATTCGCACCATACATAACCATTAACCCTTCTTACACATTTACTTGCTCTTTAATGGTCTATCTCTCTAAAGACAGGCTTGGAGCTTACTAGCGTCTACCTATTCCGCCACACTTGCACATTTATTCTCATAAAATGTTCGTTTGTGTAATTATAGAGTTCATGTTTGAGATGTTAATGAGATTAGCGGTATTTAAAATATTTAAGGTATCGCCATCAATCTCATTTTGTTTACTACTGTCATCAACAATGAGGTAAGCTATAATGGACACAACAACTACTACTATTATTATTGTTGTTGTAATACCAAGGCCACTACTTAAGAAATTCATCACTTTGTTCATACCATATCACCTTATTTCTTCTTAAGTTTTGGAACTACTCTCGGAACAGTATAAACATGTTCGCCAGATGAATCTTGAACTGTAATTTCAGCAGTCTTTCCATGAGAATTCACAGAAACTACTTTCATTTTATCTTTTGCTAGATATGATGCTCTTGTCATTTTTTTATCACCGCCTCGATGAATAAATAAACTATAACGATAAATATGATAGTAGCTGCTAATCCACTTATCCAAGGATGATCATTAAAGTTGAATCTACCTATGGTAAAAGTATTCCCTTTAAAGTAGGTGGATAACAACAATGTTAGTAATATCGTAAAGTATCCTGTAAAAATTCCATATATAAAGCGTATCTTAATCACCACCCGTTATAAAATATTAAAGATTGTTGGACAATCATCATGACCACTATGCCATCCATGCTTTTCCATTTTTGTATTTTCAATAGCTTCTTGAATTGTATCTGCTTCTTTATCAATCAAATACCCTTTATCATCCAGATCACTGTAGCCTAAACTAATTTTTCCCTCTGTAACAAAAACACTAAATTCAACTGTATCATCGAAATTTTGAAATGTATAAACTCCGTCTTCTAATGGGATTTCCTTTAAATCCCATTTATCTAAATTGAACCCCGATTCGATTAATTTATTCTTTACAAAATTTAAAACCTTTCTATCTACTTTTGTTAAGTTCACTATAAATTCCACCTCTAAGTTTAATTTTTATGTCATTATGTTTATTTTAATAAACAGATTGTACAGGAATCGAACCCGCGTTACAGTCTTTCTTAGAGACCATTGTTCTACCAATTGAACTAATCAGGCACTATCATTAATTCTATATTAGCTTGTTTTACGTGATTCGCCCCTCCATTTATACCCAAACGAGGTCTTTCGTCTATTTTTATTATTACTATCTGGAAAGGCTCTTTCTATATTGCTGGGATCAACATTCATATATCTAGCTGCTTCTGCAATTGATTCAAATTCCATTAGCACATCTTCGTTTTTCTTATCTAACATATAAACCTTACGTTTTCTAGAATACTTACCACCAATTAATCTCATCTTATTTTTGAATTTATCTTTTTTTAATTCTGTTTGATAATCTTGTGCAAAAGAAGATATACCAAGAGTTCTACACCATTGCTTTACAGTGTTTCCTGTTACGTTATATTTTCTACCTAATTCTTCAAAATTATAGTTTTCTAGAAGTAATAGTAATTTATGTTTATCAAGTTTATACTTATTTTCTATCCTTATCCGAGATTGTACATTAGAATATTTATCTTTATGCGAAACAAATTTATTATATCCATTTGGAATAAAACTATTATATTTTAACATATAGTAATTTTCTCTTTCATTAAGTTTATTTGTATCACATTCTTCTAATATTATAAAATCAAAATTGGATACTCCAACATTTATCATATCTTGATATAAGTTCAAATGATGTCTTGGGTCAGAAGGCTTATTCAATGTTCTGATATGTTCACTCCATCTGCTTTTAATATCTTTTGATTGTCCTATATAATACTTATTATTTAATAGGTTGACAATTGCATAAATACCTTGAGTCAAATTATCCCTTCTTTCACTGAAGTACGTCATTATGTTTACTTCTTAACAATTTTTAAAGAAGACTATTACTAATTAAAGTTATTACGATAACTTCTCGAATTCATATCATAAAGTGGCCTTGTCAATCTTTCCTGAATCACCCATAATTTATGTGTGTTTTCTTTGTTTTTGTCATCTCTATGTTCCTTCATGCTACCTCATGTATATTAGTATACATGCTTCTACTTTTTCTGTCAATATGTTTATTTAGAATTATTCATAAGTCCAGTGGTTACACTACCATCTTTCAAATAAACAGCATCACTGTTATTAATTTTGAAGTGATTCTGTATACCTGAAAGATAATCCCCAAAGCGACTATTATTAGTAATGATCTCTATTGCTTCTAGTTTTGCTTCTGAAGACAAGCCTTTAGATGCTAAAATACCATTAATAATTTCAATCTTTTCTTCTTTTTTCATAACTTCACCTCCTTCAATTTTTCTGAATCTCTCCTAAGTAATAATAGGTTTATGTGTTGATATATAAACTCCTCTAATAACACTAACATTCCTGTAGAGATGATTAGATGCGTGTCCATTAGCATAGGTAGTAAGAGGGAAACCATGAGTCCTTCTAAATAAACTTTTACCGTTTTTTGTATTACATAAGGAATCCATTATTCTTGTACATAGTTGAGGGAAACGGATTTTTTTATAGTCCTCATCTGGATATAGAATATCAATCAAGTCTATAAATGTGCTTACCATATCCATACCCAGGTCATTTATTTCATTGTCAATACAATAAATATATGTTTTTTTTCTGCAATGGTTAAATTCATAACTAAGTCTACTCCTTCCCAAATTCGACTTAATCATTTATTCGTTTGGCTGCAATGATCATTTTATTCATTAGCTCGAACTCTTCCCTATCAATAAAAGCAATTTGATCATACATTTCTAAACCTGTATACGAAATCGTCATTAGTAAAGATAATGAATCTCTAAATTGAACTGAATTCCCATTTCTATTAGCTATAAAAAAATAATCGTTACTTTTTTCACCTAATTCATTAAATTGTTCAATTAGAATATCTAAATCATCCATTATCTCGTTCCTCCATGAAACCTCATTTGTAAAATCTTAGTTTTATCATTTTAATAATTACTAAAATGAAATACCTTTTGACTTTTCATTTACCATTTTACGAAATTCCATCTTCTTCTTTTCTTTCTCTATCCTTAGTTTTTCTTCTTCTATAATTCTATCATTGTACATTTTGTTTGCTGCATTTACTGAAGATATTAGAGTGTCTCTATGATATTCAGCTACCTCATCCATAGTTGTTCCCTTTAGCCAAATTTCATCAAAAGATACTGATGCTATACTAGGTCTGTGCATAGTAGTAAAACTGGAAGGATTTCTCCAACAATATATGAAAAATTTATCCCAATCACGTGGGGGTTGAGTATTCAACTTAAACGGAATATCATATAGAGCCGAACCCCTGCTTCCATCCAATGTGGGTTGTGTAACTTTTTCTGTTACAATCCCTAGTATCTTCACATTAACAAGATTCAACTCCTGTTTACTTTTGACTTCTTTGATATCAACATTCATCAACTCGGCAATGGTTTCTCTAGGATCTTTTGTTATAACTTTCTTTTCTATTTTTAAGTCTAATATATTTTTTAGTAAATCACCAAAATGTTTATCATTAAATTGATCATTTAGAATTACACCATTAATACCCATTAAACAATTAGGAGTTTTGTCGTTAGCATATTCATCTTTATATATTGGTATTACTTTATGAGTTTTGTCTTTAATAACTTGCGCCAACATTCTGCCCTCATACCCGCTACCATTTTCTCTTTGATCAATGTGTGATTTGTATTTTTTTGTGCATATAGGTAAAAGTATATCGGAATTAGAAACAAGTAATTCCATGAATTGATTAATATCATCTCCAAGATTAAGTTTGTCATGATCGTAATTTACATATACTTTATTCTCTTTTAATTTATTTACCAATTCCTCTACCCATTCACGATGTTGATCGTCATCATATGAATAGAGAACTGCAACCGTTGGATTCTCGTTTGTTTTTTCCACGATAACTATTACCTCTTTCTTATGCCTTTACTGCTTTTTCTACTGCTTTAGTTAATAATTCAGAAAAATTCAAACCAGCTTCATTACCTTTTTCATTTAAATAATTTGGAATCATAACTGTTTTCTTAACTTTTTTCATATCATGTTCTTTCTTATATTTATCGACATCTACATCTATAAGATTAACAATAGCATCTTTAATCTTTGGTGTTTTAAATATTGATCTTGGCAGTGGTTCTTTACTATCTAATTTATCCATTAAAACTAGTCCTATATAGTCACGAGCGTTAGTAATTGCATCTGGAATATCTGTACCTTGTGTGTAGCCGTCAAGCGCAGGAATCTCAACAAAATATGGAACCGTATCATTATCATTTTTTGTGATAATTACTGGGTATATTCTAATATTTCCCATTATAAAAACTCCTTTCTATATATTTAAATCTATTACTTAAGGTTATTACGTTTAATAATAATTTTCGCTAAACGTTCATTAATATCTGGGTGTCTCGGAATCGTCTCTTTATCCTTACCATTTGTCCAGATATCATGATTCCCACCATTACGATATAGATACCAATTATTCTTCTGCAATTTTTTTATTAACTCTCGTCTTTTCACATTTTGTAACCTCCTTTGACTATCATTAGTATACGTATTATATACGTATATGTCAAATCAAAAGTTTAGTATAAAATACTACTTCGAAATCAACTTTTTCTGATAGATATCGCTACTTAGGTGAAATCTTCCAATATCATCTTCTGTAAAAGTTCTACTATATCTATTTGGGAACTTAGCTTCCAATCTCATAATTTCATCTTCTTCTGCAAGTCCAAGTATTGCTGGGTTTAAAACATCTTTATAATAATAAATGTCTTCAGTATGAGGTACTAATACACGATATTCTAATTGAATATACTCCTTCCCTTTATAATTATCTAATAGGATTACCGACTTGTTCGTAGGGGTTAAAGTATAACCAATTAATTTAATGCGTTCTTCAATAATTAGATTCAATAATGCATATAGGAAATGTGCATTGAATCTGTCTATTTCATCAATAAATATATTACTACCATCTGCAACTTCATGTTGAAATATTAAATCAGTTTTTGAGTTCAGAATCTTTATTCCATCTTTGCCTATTCTATTGTTTTGATACTTTCCTAACGCTTTACGAAACTCATTATTAAAAGAATTCAAAGCAATATTAGAATGTGTTAAAACAATAATCCCACCATGTGTTTTGCTATAATTAATTACTTTTCTAATTAAAGTTGATGTTTTACCACTTCCTCTATCTCCGATAATCATTTCTGTGTCCTGTAAAATATCGCCTAAAGTTACCATATTGTTCCTCCGTTATTTCATTATGTGTATTTGTATATACAAAAATAGTCATGGCTGTTCAGACCATGACAAGCAATGTTCAAGTGGTTTACTGATTTATCAGTAATACTTGATAACTAACTATATCATGTCCAAAATCTAATTACAATATGTTTATTTCTACCAGTCTTCTTCCCATTCTCCAAATTCATCTTGGTCATTATCAAAGCTAATTGCAACCTGCAATCCAATAATACTGTCTCTTAGATCATTACCACCAGAATATAATACCCTGTTTAGCGGTAATTTAGTAATTGAAACTCCATAATTAGAAATCTCCATTCGTTCTTCATAATACCCATTCTCATCTATACTATCTATTCTAAGATTCTCTCTTCTACACATTAATCTGGCCTCAAATAGATTACTAAAGATACCTAGTATGTCAGTACATTCATCGAATGTCCCATTATTATATTTTTCAATAACAATAAAAACATAATTTGATTGAGAAAGAGCTGCTTTCCTCTTTATCGTCTTCTTCATTTGTAGATATCAACTCCTCTTGCTGAAAAATTTGTATATTTTGACTAAATATTGGTTTCCGTTATACTATATTGTTCACGTTCATCATCAGTAAAACCATCAATATATCCACGGGCTTTATACCTTGCATCAAAACGTCTAACGATATCGCCTGTTTTGCGATTAGTAATAATATATAGTTTACTCATCATCTTTTCCAATTGATCTTCTCTATATTTTTTAGTCAAAATTCCAAATGATGTATAAATTGATAATGTATATACTTTGTCATTAACATCAATAATATTACCAATTAACAAGTAATTTTCATCATTTTTATCTATGACTCTTACGCTATTTTTTAGTCCCAAATCCATCTAATTCTAGCTCCTTATTATTGTTTTCGTATTCATTAACATCATTTTTGAACTGTATCATAGCAGAGGAAATTACCTTCTTTGTGTCCTCACGCAATCTTTCTCTTAAAAAAGGAATCATATCTTTTGATAGATTATCTAGTCTATTCACCATATAAAGTATGTCTGCCTTATCTTGTTTACCAATTGACTTTTTCTTTAAGATGTCCTGTACATTGTCGGAAATTTTATTATACTCATCTTGAAATGATTCAAAATTTGCATCAATGGTATGATTGCTTCGCTCAATAGTATTGGGAGTTATATAATCTTGAGCGACTCTCTTCCCATCAATTTCGGACAAAGTACAAGTAACACCAGAACCATCACCAAAAGATGATACGAATTCACTCCATTGCCTTGCTGACATATCAACTGTCAGAATATTTCTTGTAGTTCCACGAACAATATCTTTTTTCATTAAGCTATCTTCCTCAACCACGCCTTGGACTACTTCAATCGTAATATAATTATTGATATCGAATTCTTCACCTACTAATCTTGTCCTACCATGCGTTCGATTCACTCTAATTTTCCCAACATTATCATTCATAATTAATTCCTCCTGTGAAGTTGATTGTATATGTATTGGAGCATAAAGCCCCTTAGATCAATATGTTATTTTGATTCTGTTGCTACTTCATCTTGTTTGCGAAACCAACCTTTTTTACTGAAAAAAGCATACATGTCATTTAGGAAAAAGACGCTATAACTAAAGATAAGTGCAAAGTTTCCATCTCCTTGTAGCATTGTTTGTGTCCATAGAGCAATTGTAAACACTGAACTAATAGTCCATACAAAATATTGCTCACGTTTCCGATTTAATTCCAATAATGAACCAGTAATAGCCATGGCCAAGTTCATGCTATCCAAGAAAACTCGTGGATCACTTGTGAGACTGAATAAATAATAGATTACGCCCCATGCTACTACGAAGAACACAATATATTTCACCCATTCAAAAGCATTTTTGAATTTTTCAGCTTGAATATTGTCATTCCACTTTGGGTCAAGAATACAGAATAGATCTAAGAAAATTAAGTATCCGATTTGTTCCCAAGCTGTAGCAAAGTTTCCTGCCATGAATCCTACGCTTGCAATACAAATTGCAGATGTAGCACCTAACCAACCTTGAATACCAGACTTATTTGAGATACCAACAACGCAAGCAACTGACAGGTTCCCACCAATAAACGACAATACTGACAAAAGTGGGCTGCCACTAAATGATTGCAGTAACGAGATTACTTGCAATACAAAGTTGAATAAAATTAAGCCATAACTAAACTTACCCCAACCTTTACATTGATTAATCAACCAACTAAAATATCCTTTTCTAAAAACATTTTTTGAATAAACTGATAAATTTGATAAAACATCTGCATAACGACTAAACATATAATTAAATCTCTCCCTTATTTTTATATTAGCTTTTTAATTTAATAATTCGCTTATCCAGTTAAGCCCTATTTTCTGATAGCCTAACTATCTTTGTCTTATAATCTACACATTTCATTATGTTTATTTATATGGTGGCGAATGTTGACTTTCCAGTATCAATACACCTCCCTTCAGTTAATTGTAAGTAGGTTTTTATTTTAAAAGGGAACTTCTATTATTCTTAATTGATCCCTTTTATTAAAAGACAGTTTAAACCAACTGGCGATACTATCTTTACGCGATTCAATAGAAATACCTAATTTGTTTATTAAAATTTTATCATTCTGTTTTACGAAATTATATAAATTTTGATTTTGAATATCATTAAAATAAATATAGTTTATACCATTTTTTGCTGATTCCATCAGTTCTTCTTTTATAATTTTATAAGTAGGTGATTTCTCAAAATCTTTATAATATTCATAATTAACCTTATTTGCTATTTCATATAACTCATCTGCAAAAGTCATTTTACATCTCCTTATTCTTGACAATATATTAAATTGTTTAAATAGTCTACATCGACTTCAGTCATTTTATCTTTGAAAGCAGGACTCAACTTGCAAATTAGTATAGATACGTTTTCGTAATCCGTGGTAAAAGTCATTTCTGGCATAACAACTTCAAGTCTATTCATCATTTGTATTACTCGCTGACGTCTATGATCACGGTCATATTCAGGTGAGAAAAAACCGTCTTCTATTGGAATTCTTATCTCTGTGAGTCCTTTGGAAGTAGCATCAATCATTTCTCTTTGAATCTTTTTAATAAGTTTATTATTCTCTTCGATAAATAATTTTTTCGTTCGATCTGCATATTTTGTTAAATTATCACGAATTTTGTCAGCAAAATCCACACTAGGCATGATCACATTCGTTGCTCCTTTCATTATGTTTATTTGTATGACGATAATATTAAATATATTCCATCTTGTCACTTGAATAGTATATCATTATGTTTATTTAATGTAAATACTATATTTATAAAATAGAACTTTTACCAATCACTATTTGCTCCTTTTAAATATGCTATAACAGCGATTCTTTTACTTTGGGGTTCTAAAAATTCATCCGACATAATCTCACCTATTTTGCAAAATGTAATATTTTGAGTATTAGTTTTATTCCAAAGTAAGTTTTCCATACCCTCTAGATAATTTGTCCTATTCTCCAGATAATTTATTCTATTATATACTTCATCCATTTTCTATCACACCCTTTGGCAACTTAAAGGTATGATATTCACCAACTATCTCGTCTGTTTTTGATAGCTTATATGTTACGATATCCTTGAGTTCCATGTCATTATACCCAAATGGGAATGCAGAGAACTGACTGACTAGTTTTTCTCCCTTTCCACCAATTTCCGCTTGGTAGTCAACTACTTCCTGATAATTACCTTTTTCTGTCTTGATTATATCCCCATCATAAAATAATCTACCATTTTTATCTTGTTTCTGTGTACATCTTTCTAATACAATTTCATCTAATTCTGCACCTTGGTACACATGTATTTCATGTTTTTCGGTGTCTAAAGCTCTTATATAGTCAACTCTTAGTCTTAAATTATTGTATTTGTCAAAACCTTCAGGGATATAATTTAACTCTAAGACATATAAAATCCTACCAAGATAACTGTCCCAAATTCTATATTGATAATTCATCATTTTACCTCCTAAAATAAACGTACTGATTCATAATAGTAAGTACCTTCAGTGCTTTGAAGGTTCATTTCTCTAACTTCATCGGCGGCATCAATTACATCTCGATGTGCCTGTATTATTCTTACGTCATCATAAAATTGATAATAAACTACATATATCATTCTACACATTCTCCTTGCCTGCTCTCACTTTCATATTATTCGCTATTATGCTCTCCGTTTCTGTGAGAAAAGTGTCCATTTCAACTGCGTTAAAGTTTGGAGTCATGTTCCTAGCCATTATTAGTAATAGCGATTCACGAATTTGAGATACTTTGATTGTCTCATTGTTCATTTATATTTCCTCCTACCCCATCCAATACTCCATTTTAGTAACATCTACATGTACGAGTTTATAATTGAAGTCCGTATTTATATATGAATTTGTATTCTTATATCCTAATTTTTCAAGATCCTCAATAAGACTAGTGTGATAAGATAAATCAAATATTTTGACTGAGTATTCCTTTTTACGCTTTTGAAATCTTTTAAAGTTAATAAGACAATATGAAGTAAAGCAAGCTATAATTAGAATCACACTTAATATTATTGTCAAATAGAATAACCATACTGCATTAATACTTTCACAAAACTTATAATAGAAATAAATATCCATTATCTTCATTCTCCCTTTAGTTTCAACCAATTCTCTAGGTACCTAACTTGCTGCCACACATATGCTTCCTTTGCATGTTCATCGTTATTTCCTAGCTGATTACTTTGAAGTCTGCTTAGGATGTCGCGCTTAACTGCAATTGGGAAATCATGGTCATTAATTAGTCTGTTTAACGCCATGCCTGCTATTTCACTCATTCCGACACCTCCATTTTTCTACCACATTTAGGACAATTGTTAATAGAAATACTTATGAAGTCTGGTACATCAAAAGCTGGAAAGTATAATGATACTAGTATTCCTTTTTTAGGAAGCACTACTGAACTAAGGTCAGGAAAAATAGATCCAGCATCTTCTGAATCAAAACCTGCCACATACGACTCAAAATTATCATAGTCATTATCTTCTTGAATATGACAGTATTTACATCTTTTTTGCTCTTGTGTTTCAGCAGGAGCTAAATTGTGGCCATTCAAATCGTTATCTCTAGTTTTCATTTTGACACCTCCAGCATGTCCATTACTCTAAATACGAAAGACTGACACTTTGCTTTATTAAATCTATACCATAGTAATGTTTCGCCTTGTAAATATCTCCTATCAAAACTAATTTTCTGATTAGCAAATGAAACTGATAAATAACCATTGTTATCAGTTTTTTTATCATAAAATTCGTAGTAGTCACTGCCTTCCGAAAATGTCTCTTTAGGTTTAAAATCTTTCCAAACAGACAAAGCTCCTTTATAAATGAAATTCAAAATATCCTTTGACTTGTCTATAGAAAAGCTTGGAGCGTCTTTATCTGCACCGTAAATTTCAATATTAGAACGATTAATCCTTACTAAAACTTGTGTACCTAATTCATCTCTAAAATATTCTTCAACGCTCATTTCGACACCTCCAGCAAATCATAGTTATTGTGTATATCGCCTACAACCTCGCCTTTACGAATTACATAGTCAATACGAACTCCGCCTGTGTAGAAGCAAGCATCTTCTTGAGACCATTTGACAGTTAGATATAGAATTTCACCAGAAAAATTCTTGTATTTTATAATATCTCCCTCATAGATTTCCTTGCCGTTCTTGTCTTTCAGGCCAGTAAATTGTTCAACAATAATGTTTTCATCACGAAAGAAATATCTAAGACTTAAAAAATTCTGTACCCCATTAATCATTTCTTTATCTTCTTTATTCCAAGCTCTAAATTTATACTCTTCCATCAGTTCATCCTCTTTCCTTGCGGCTCATAATCAGGATTATATTTTTTCCATTTACCACTAACTACCTGACCCAACGTAAAATTTCTACTACATTGAAAATCTACTAATAACTTATGATTCCTAGCTCTTTTGTGCATTTTCCCTTACCTCCGAATGCCTTTTCTCGAAGTATTTTCTTGTTCCTTCTAATCCCAATTCACTAAATTCTGTACTAGCAAGCTCTGCAAATTTTTCACCTAAATACCAGTACCTCACAACTCTGTTTAGTGCAACCGAATGCGAGTAACCGCTCTGTTGCTCAACACCCTTTGCGTTCCAAATATCATCACGCCAAACATCTTCTAGCTTTTTACTCTCGGACAAATGTTTTTCCATCAAGTTCATTAAATTTTCAGCATAATCTAGAATTAACGTTCCATAAGAGTCTGAATTGACCGATCGTTCTGTAGTCCAACCAAACTTAGCTTTGTCATTGTAAAACTTCATCGCTGTTCCTCCTCAATTCTTGAATGAATTAGCCCCATATTTTTCTAAGATAATCAAGATATTCATTTAAAGACTGGTAGTCACTAAATTCTTTTAGCTCCAAGCAAACTCCATGAGTACCATCGAGAAATAGTGGCTGTACATTCTTAAATTTGACATTTTCAACCTTGGTTTTCGTCTCAAATTTATCAAAGTAAATTTCTCTCTTTTTATTCTTAATTGTCAACACAAATCTAATCTTGCTGGGTAGTTCCATATTAGCTTCCTTCATAGCTTTTTCTAAATGTTGTACTTTATTCATCTTTTATTCCTCCGCTATTCCTATTAATATAATTTGTGCATTTGTCTTATATGTTACTTGACTCAAACAAGCTATAAATTATTCGTCTATATTTCCTAATAAATTGATAATTATCATGTGTACATTCGGCAAAATATATTATATTAATTCTTTCAGCATAAACTGGAAATGTCACTATATCTGATTTTAATAAGCAAATATTTGTTTTATCTTTGTATATTCGTAAACAGTAATTTTCATCATCGAATTTAGTATCTATACCTTGTTCCCTAAAGTATTTCTTGATCTTAGTCTTATCTCTTGAAAACTTGTCTTTTCTTTTTATGCTTATTGCTATTCCAAGTCCAACTAATGCTATTGATAATGCCGCAACAGCAATTAGTAATACAAATCTCGTTTCTATCATTATGTTCACTTCCTAGTAAAATTTAGAGGTTACTTAGCAATACGATAAACAGATATATAAATACTGCAAGTTCAATTAACTCAACCGTAATAAAAACAATATTTCTATACTCACTTATAGCATATTCAATTACCTTTTCTTTAGTTTCTAAGATAGTCAGTTTTGAAATCCTATAAAAGTATTCAGCACATTCAACACCGAAAATTAACAAACATAGTAAAATTCCTATAATACTATTTACTCTTAATCCAACTATAAATAGTGTGACAGAATATAATATTAAACCCCAAAATAAGGAAATTCTGGTTTCATTTTTATATTCTACATCGTGTAGCGTTTTTTCTAACTTTGCTTTGTTTTCATCATCAGTTTTAAATGCACTAAAATCTCCCATGATATTCATTACTATTAATAATGTTAATAGTATTAATGCAAATATTGTCATATGATTCCTTCTTTCTATTCATATTATTTATAAAATCAACATTTTATCTAGTTTTCTTTGCGTCATTTGCATAATTTTTATCTCCAATAAACTTTTTTATTTGTATGTGTATACAAACTTCATTTTGTTTCCTCCTTTGCAGCTTCGTGCCACTTGGCTTGCAAGCCTTGAATGCCTAGTTGCTTTTCTGCTTCTTTTACTTCATCAAGGGTTAATTCTGTTCGAAGACTAACAATGCCAAGTTCACTTGCTAATAAAAACACATTTGACTTATTCAATTGCAAATACTGACGTCCTATTTTAATCTCATACTTTTCAGGTTCACTAACCTCAATGAGTGATGGATTAACCCATGCTTTAGCCAGATTAAATTGATTTATATCATTAGCTTGAAATTTATACAGGGCTGGAAATTGTGTGCAATTATTAATTATGGAAAATAACACCATATAAATTCTTGCACTTGATATTCTAGATTTTAATTCTTCAAACTCTTTTGCTTCTTCCACCGTCATTTTAATCTTTTCTTCTGCCGGCTGAAAATTTTCTAGCTTGCCTAAAACTTGTTCATTAATTATTGTTATGTTATCCCTACCTTTATTCAAACGATTCTTAGCAGTATTGTCTAATTTAATTACTACTCTATCATCCACTTTATATAAATGTTTTTCATATTTCACCATTTACTTTCCTCCCATGCACCTACTAATTCTATATATTTGAATTTAGGTAATTTTGCAATTTCTTCAATCTCTTTTTTGGTAAAATGACAGTTTTCATTAAATAAGCTAAATTTTTCTATTAAACGATAATCATTCTCAACTTTCCATAACCACATATTAGCAACTTTTACTGCATGTCTTGGTTCAATAAGCTCTATCAATTCTGGATTCTCCCATGCTCTAGCAAATTCAAATTGATTACTAAATCCCGTTTCTTTATTAAAAAGTTTGTTGTCTAAATAGGGGAAGAAACGACTTATTTCTGTGCTTCTTATACGGTTAAGAGCGTCAAACAAAGTGCGACCCAATGATTTTAAATGATCAAATTCTTTCTTTTCTTCAGGCGTAAACTTGATTTTTTCTTCCGCTGGTTTAAAGTCTTCTAGCTTGCCTAAAAAATGTTTATCATTTATGGGAACTTCTAAAAAACTATCTTCATCAAATATCAATACCTGTTTTCCCAACGTATTATGGCCTATTTCTGGCACTGAAATTACTACCTTATCGCCTTTTTTATATTCTGTTGTCATTTTATATCTCCTTTACTAATTTAATAAATTCTTCTTTAGTTAAGTCCTCATTATTCAATTGCGGAATCTCAAACCATATCCAACCTTCTTGATGCTGTTTCCATGCAAAATCATCTGCATTCATATTCTCGCAATCATCAAAGCCTGAAGATCGTGTTACCCTTAAATCAAGAAATCCATCTGCATTACCTGCCATTTCAGTACATCTAGCCTTTTTCCTTGCTTCTTTAGTATTTTCAGCCCATATTATTTCTTGTCCATAATCAGGATCGCTAATTACTTCAACAGAATATGCTTTCATGCTATTCCCTCTATTCTTTCATTATGTTTATTAAAGCAACAAAATCTGTATAATCTAATTCTGAAATAATACTTAGATCTTCTGTATCTCCGTACGTGAGAAATTTGTCTTTAAGAATGAAAATAGTATTCTCTTCAAACATATCAAAGTTACACAATTCTGTTGGGCGCAAGCGTCCACCCCATTTTATTTCAGGGTCTATTTTTTCTAACAAAGTCACTAAACTTCTCCACTGCTTTTCAGTCTTAACTTTTATATTGTAATTTCCAATGTTCATTGATTTTACACCATTCTTTCTTACTTGATTAAATAAAAAAAGAAGGACAAGTACATTGATATAATTTGAAATATAAATACAAAGTTATTTGTATAATTTCTTATTAACCAATTCACTACGTCACTTCCTTCATTTGAGTTGTTTTGACAATTTTAGTATAATTCAAACGTTAAATTCTGTCAATATGTTTATTTAGGTATTAATAATTATCTTCGTTTAACTCATTTTCATAGTCTTTTTGATCTTCTATTTTGAAAATACTTTCTATTTCTAATTGCTCTCTTTGCTTTTCCAATGCCTCCCAGTCTGGCATTCTCTACCATCTCCTAATATACTTTTGAATCCTGCTGCACTTTCTATTACAAAACCAAAAATGATTATACTGATAACAATATCAAATGAAATCATATTAACCTCCGTAATTACTTCTTTTTACTTAATACTGTTGTATAAATCACAAAACCATTTTTATCATACCTAGAAACAAATTCATCTTCTCCATCCTTAATTACTACTTCAATGACATCTTTTTTATATTCTCTAAACGTTGTTTTTATACCATTCTCATATTTAGTAATATATCTATTAGTACCCTTAATACTTTTATAAATTTTTTTTAGAATATTCTGATTTATTCTCACTTCATACCCTCCTTCACATTGAGTAATTCAAGTTGATTAACTTTATGCAAATAAATCATAGTTTTTGGATTTTTTGTATCATAATCAAGCCATTGAACTCTTGGTAAAATATTTTTATCATCTTCGATAGCCAATCCAATGAAAGAGTCTATGAGAATTTTGAAAAAATTATTACAGTCCTGATTTTTGCGCTTTAAAACAAAACCACAATCTAAATACCAATGGCCGTCACCAGTCTGTTCTTTCTTAAAATCTTGGTGTTTCATAGCTCTTAATATTGCTGTCCTAAATAATAATTTCCAATCTTTAGATGTTTTCGTTTCATACATTGTTGGGATTACCTTATTACCTACTCTCTGTATTCTAGGAGCTAAATATTTATTAACTGAAATTGGTAAATAAGGTACTTCTACCCTAAGTTCATTCTTCAAATTTCAAGCCCTCTAAATTACCATTATTTTTAATTTCATACATATAAATAACTTTGTCAAATTTGCCACCAGCGGCCTTCGCATGACCACCTCCGCCAAATACTTGTTCAGCAATCTTACTAACATCTACATCTTCTTTTACAGTCCTTAAAGAGACACGATCACTACCTTGGATAACTATTGAAAAATCTACTGGTCTGCCTTTATACTCAAGTTTAGCAAGTTGATTTCCCAAATTTGATACATATTCTTCTGCATTTACTACTGAAATTAGAAACTTATTATTCAAAGTCGCAAATTCCACACTCTCAATTTTCTTCTTTATATATTTCTTCTCTTTTTCTTTCAATATGTTTACTAGACCTGAATTGTTTTCTAAAAATTGATGTACACCTTTGTTTAAGCATAGCTCCAACATTTCTTCTCTGTCTTTGACGAGCATAAAATAAAATAAGTTGTTCAAATTTATAGCTGCTAAAGATAAGGAAGTATTAGGTAACTTTGACCATTCCCATGTATCATATCTTCTCACGGCTTCTACATAATTAAGTGAATTAACACCCATAGAATAGTTAGGTAATGTTGCGAGAGCTAATTCTAAAACTAACGAGGTTGCACATTGTAGATTCTCGTTCTCTGCTTTAATTTCAATAAAAACATTATCAGGATATTTCTCTTTTGCCCAAAGAGCAGTTTTATGATGATCTACTACTCCCCATTCAAAACCATATTCATTACTTTTCTTAAGTAATTTCTCTAGTACATTTTCTGAAGGAGTTAGGTCTGTAATATAAATCTTATCAGTTCTTTTGACAGAATCAGATTCTAAAAAATTCAAAATGTCATTATCAATACTCCCACTTTTACCTGTAGATGAATAAGTGGTAGGTAAAAATGTAATTCCAATCTTTTCTTTTACATGTTTATATCTATTTCTTACTATTTGTCTTAATAACACTGGTGCTGCATAACCATCCAAATCATTATGTGAGAAAATCTTAAATACTCTTTCTTCCATATTCTTCCTCCTAAATTAAAACCACATTTCTCAATGTGGTCTATATTAATATAATAATGTAAGTAAATGAGATCTATTACTAAGCTCATCAAGACATGATTTATATACCGCACCAATCATATTTATTTTAACCAAGTAATTTAACTCTTCAATTAACTCCCAAGTCATATAATCTTTAAAATTCATATTCTACTCTCCGAAATTGATATTTTCCCCGAACCAATTTCCTATAAATAGTATAACAATCACATACTATTCTGTCAATATGTTTATTTCTATTATTTAATTAACTCAAAACTATATCCTTTATGTGTCTTTTGTTTTCCACTAATACAATTACCAACCATTATGGTATTGAGTTCCTTTTTGGCCACAAACTCTGTAAAATCATCGCTCGGATACTCAAATACAGTAGTACTATCTTTAGATGTAACTCTCAATTTGTCTTTTGTCTCTTGTTTGTATTCTTTTTTCTCTGGATCAATAAACTCACCTTTACCATTTACTACAACCCCTTTAATCGTCTTACCAGAGTTTAGTTTAATAAGATTAGCATAATGAACACCACCAACTTTGTATTCTCTTCCAACGGTTACTTTTGTTCCTCTAAATTTTAGTATTCTCATTATCTTTTTCTCCTTTGTTTTTTAATAGATTAATCGCTTCTTTTCTCAATAAGTTCCCTAAGTTATTATGATGAGTTTTCTTACTTGTTTTACTTAAAGTTGCTTTTAATGTCCTGGGCGTAGTAATAACATAGGCTAGTTTCGCCGATCTTGTAATAGCTGTATAAATCAACTCTCTTGTATTAAGCATAAATTGATATGGTAAGGGTATTAACACACAATCTATCGTACTACCTTGAGATTTATGAACTGTTATCGCGTAACCTAGATTTATATCTTTAAAATCCTTTTTTGCTACTCTAACCAATCCTATACCATCAAAATCAATAATCATAAATGGATTATCGTCAAGTGTTATCTTTTTTACAACACCAGTATTACCATTGAATATAGGCAATGGCAAATTTGTATCTGCTTTGACCGTTGTTTTGTTATTTCTTACATTTATTACTCGATCGTTTTCTCTAATTATGAACTTTCTGTCTTTTGATAATGTAATTTCTATTTCTAATTTATTTGGTGTTGCTGGATTGATAAATCTTTGACAAGCTTCATTTAATCTATCACAATTCGTTGAGCCTGAAGATATTGTTGGTGTAATAATTTGTGTATTACCCACTCCATATTTTTTTACTAGAACCTTATACATCTTCATTGCTTCTTTGATTATTCGTTCTTCATTATCTGAAGGAATGAAACTATAACCTAAATCCTTTTTAGTTCCATATAATGCTCTAGGTGTTTTTGTTGATAGTTCTTTTGGTTTTTTGCCCAATCTAAATGAAATGGAATGAGTAATAATCGCCGATTCTTTAGCTTGTCTATGAATCTCTTTTAGGGTAATAGTAGGAATAATTTTTGAACTAAGCATTTCAGACATTACACCAATACCAATTGAATCTAATTGTCCACTATCGCCAATCATAATTAGCTTAGCTCCGCTCGGTATAGCTTGTATTAAAGAATAGAATATGTCTAAATCCACCATGGATATTTCATCGAGAATGACTACATTTGTCGGTATTTTATTATTACGTTTATATAAAAACTCATCTCCCTGTACTCCAAGTAATTTGTGAATCGTACTCCCCTTTTCTCCAGTTATACCTGCAAGATTTTGCGCAGCCTTTCCTGATAATGCACATTGCCTATATAGATAGTTGTTCTCTTTTAAAACTTTTACAAAAGCATTTACTACAGAACTTTTACCAGTACCAGCTAAACCCTGAAGTAAGAACACATTCTTGTCAAACATCAAGTCTATTGCCCGCTTCTGTTCTTCAGAGTAAGTCCAGCCTTGCTTTTGTTCTACATCTGTTATTAGTTTCTCTTTATCCTTCAATTCTAAGGTGCTTTTTGAAAATAATAATCTTAATAACTCTAAGGCCACAAATTTTTCTTTTTCAAAAATAGAGGTTTTAGATACTCTTAACTTATCCTTTACTTTATAGACAGTGTAATCTTGACTTTCTTTTAAATAATTCAAAATAAATTTAATATCACATTCATATATTTCTTTATTTACATAATCAATAAATTGATCTAATTCTGAATATGAATTTCCTTCTGAACGTAATTTATCAAAATAGTCAAATATAAATCCTTTTACTCTTCGTGTGTCATTAGGCAAAATACCATGTTCCAATGCCTTATCGTCAATGGTCTTGAAACCAATTCCGTTTATCCCCATTAAATTATAAACATTTTGATCAAGTATCTTTATAGCCAATTCTACAGAACCCTTATTTTTTATTACTTTCCTAGTAAAACTAGGCGTGAATCCCCATTTGCCAAACTCCACATACGCTTCGCCATAGTCCTTTTGTTCTTCATATTGTTCAAGGTATTTTTCAGCTAAATTCTCTCCTATACCTTTTACTTGTATTAAAGTTGCCTTATCACCTTCTGCAAAGACTTTACGAGGATCATCTATTGTATCAAAAATTGATTTTACTTTGGATGCGCCAGCTATTCCTAATAAAAATTTCTTAAAGTCCTCTTTGCTCATATCTTCAATAGGGTTACTGCGTTTACTAGAAATAAAGTTGAACTGTTCACCATATCTAGGGTCTATTACCTTATCTGCCTTGATGGAATATTCCGTATCTGGTAAAAGAGACATCTCACCTTTTAATGTTACAATTCCCCGTTTCGAATTAAATAAAACTATCTGAAAATCATTATTGTCGCTTTGAAATATTACTCGTTCAAGTTTGCCAACTAACAGTATTTCCTCTTCCATTAGTAAGTTATCACCATACTCAATAATTTCGATTCATCTTCAAAATTATAACAATCCATTTTATGTTCTGCCTCATATAGTACAATAACAGTATTCTTACTCTTAATAAGATTGGCGACATCAATCTCCTTAAGGGTTACATTACTGTTGGTATTTATCTGTTCAAAATCTACCCCACCCACATGTGTTGTTTTAAACATATATTTTGGCTTACATTTAATTAAAAAATTTGTTAATTTAAAATCTCTTTTTATTGTAAAAGTTATTTCCCCATATTTATTTAACTCATTCATAGTGTTTATCCTCCTTAAATTCATACCAACCCAGGATATCAAAAATTAAATAACCATTATATGCTTCAAAAGAATTAAGATATTTATTTACTTCTCTTCTTTCTATATTCATCTTATTAGAAACCTGATTCTTGCTCCTATAAATAATTAATTTATTAGAATCACAATGATACACATATGTTTTCGATAAGTTTGAGAAAGCTTTATTAACATGATTCATACTTATTCCTAGCTTTTGAGAAATCATTAATTTGACCTTGTTACCTTTTTGTTTTTCAAAGTAAACGTCTTTTATTTCTTTATATATTCTTAGTTCTTCTAACTCATTTTCTTTTCTCTGAACATATTTTTGCATGTAAATAATTCTAGGATCTGTGTTCGATAATACATTCGCCCAATTTGGCACTTCATAGTCTAGGTTAGATAAAAACTTATAAAAATCATCTCCAAATAAATTAGCCATTAACTCTACACCCCATAACTTAAATTGAGTATCGAATTAGGCTTATTCTGCAACGAATCCCTAATTATTCTTACATCTAATCCCAAAGCAGTGGCAGCCTTATTTATTGAACTCCAAACATGTCGATTATTATCTTCGTCATAATATACGACATATCTACCATCAATCGTCCTTTGTGATACAATTTTAAAGTTTTCCTCATTTATATTTATGTCATTATGTTTATTTATAACTCTCTTAACAGTATATTCTTTTCCAATTGGTTTAATAAATGCTTCATACATCATTTTATCTTTAGAAACTGTTTGGTTACTTTTAACACCAAAAGGATCTTTTAAAACTGCTATAGCATTTTCTAAACCATCGTTTTTAATATAGGCCTTTTTTAAAACAGCAATATATTTATCTTTTTTAAACAGAATACCATTACTACTAATGCAGTATATTCCTTCCCAACCATAGACCCAACGTAAATTTAAACCTAATTCTTCCTGAAATTTTTCAAGCATAATCTTATATCTTAAATTCATATGCCTCCTCCTTATTCTTTCATTATGTTTACTAGTATATAATAAAATAAAAGCCTTTGAAAGTCAATATAAAAAAGAGATCGTTAGCACAATCTCTCCCTAAATTAACTATATTCTGGTGATATTCTGACTTTCCCAATATCTTTAACTTTATTTCTCCCACGGTCAACCTTTAATACTGCTTGCTCAGATGTAGAACCTTGTCTATTTTTGTCCCAAAATACCACAAAATAGTCTTCATCCTCATTCAATGCAACTGTTCTACCGTCTTCATTCTTTACTTTTAACGATCCAGCACCTTCACCTTTTTCAGTCTCAGAAAGAAGTCTAATTAGAAGTAGCGATGAGACAACATCGGCCACGTTCTTAGATATACCTAAATCATTCTGACTTAAATATTTACCTTTGGGATTCTTCGACATTTGATAAGTCACCCATACATGACAATTCCTATTAGTAGGTTTGATAGCATTATATAGTTTAACCATATTTTGCTGTAATTGTAGCCAAGAATTATCACTAATTTTTGATCCAACATCATTATCAGATTTTAGTGTATCTACTATAAAATATTTGATGCCTAATCCAGTACTATATTTCTTTATTAATTTTATTGTTTTATTCATTGAAAAGTCATTCAAATTAACAAACTGAATTAACCCATCCGACATCTTATCTCTAAGCCATTTAACTGCTTTTGCTATTTGTGTCTTTTCTTCTTTAGAAAACTTTCCTTGACTAAATCTTTCTTTCTCAAAATTACCATCTTTTTGCAAATTGTTAATTTGCCATGTAATAATCTCTCTTTGCCATTTTGCTCTATCTTCCTCATTAGCTATAATCATAAGACGTTCTTCTAAATCTACATGAGTTGGCAATAATTGATTCAATGTTAAGAATGTTTTTCCTACCCCAGAGTTGGCAGCTAACATGGTAATATTACCTAGTGACATTCCGTTTTGAATACCATTCATTAATTGTGATGTTAATGGCAAACCTCGATCTATTCCTGAGTCTGCTCTCTTCACCATATCCTCAATTCCAGTAAGTATATCTACTACCTTATCTTCGCCAAAGTCTGCATCTAAAAAAGCTGAATTTAATTGCCCTTCAAGGTAATCTGATAATTCATCAAGATTCATTTTTGCATATTTATTCCAGTTTTCTTGAATAGGATAGCCCATATCCAATAATTTTAATATGACTTTATACCTTTGAATTTCTGAATAAAATACATCAACATTACCATCTTCTATAATTCTTGACCCAGTTGCTATAGTCTCATAGCCCCCATTTTCATTATAGAACTCTTGTAATTTATCTGACTTTGACTGCACATATTCTTCAACAGCAATCATATCAACAACTTTCAATTTTTTTGTTGTCATCAAGTCTTTCAGTACCCCATAGTAAAATCTCCATGATATATCACTAATATCTGAAGGGTCAATATCATATTCAAAAAATAAATCTGGGTTCTTATATAGAGATAATATGAACTGACTTTCTGCTACCCTCTTATGCCCTTTTACTTCTTTATAAAACTCTGATTTTACCACCTTATTATCTTTCTCTTTAACAGGCATTTACTTTAAAGACCTCCATAAATCTTTTTAAAATATTCTTGCTCTTCTTCAATATATTCAACTAATTCTTGCCTTGTGAATATTCTCAATGTATTGTCATTCAAATATACATCGCTGAGCATACCAAAAAACAAATTAACTACTTCCCATGTTTTTTTATGGGTACGCCAGGCAACTTCCTTTATGATGTTTCTGATCATATTCATTTTCATTTCAGATTGTCTTAATCCGTTTTCACCAAAAGAAGAAAGCATTACTTCTTTGTTATTTGAAATAATTAACGAGATATATAAATTTAATGGGACATGACTCATCATTGCCACGCTAACACCTCCTAAATAAAATCAAAATTACGCTTCTTACTCTTCTTAATATATTTGGCAACAGTTGGTTTTTTAAACTCGATTTCTTGGTTTTTACTATTAATTTCTTCTACTTTCCTAATTCTCTCTTCAACAAAATCAATGTGTTTATTGATTACAAACATTGCCAAGTTTATCTTGTGCTGCATATCGCTAAAGGCTTGTGTCTTAAATGCTTTCTGTATTTCGATATTAGCTAATTTCATAGTGGCAAGTATCGTACTAAACGAATGTCCTTGTTTGATAACTCTAGTGTTTATCGCATTAGGCATAAATTTACCAACTCTTAGACCGAGTAGTCTCTTTGTTGCAAAATCTGGCAAATTGACATCTTCAGGAAGACATAATACATCTAACTTGAAGTATTTATATACCTTATCCCATTCACTAGTTTCTTTCTTAGTTTCAAATTCATCTTCGTGTTCGGCTACGAATTTCTCAACACAATTTATGTGGAACTTACGTTTGTAATTCCTTTTCTTCCCATTTTTACAAACCAGAGGTATAGGTTTTATTACCATATCTCTCTCTGCTAATTCTTTATTACAGTAATAACATTTCTCTATGCTTATAACCTTACCCACTTAATCACTCCCTATAGCCCTATCTTTCTAATTTCGAAACCGTCCTTTCCAATAAGAACGACACCTTGTGATCTTGATGATTTTGCACCAATAATATTTACAGAATATTCATCTATTCCCTTTATGCTCCCAAAAGTAACTTGGTATTGATCATTACCCACTTCCAACATTGTAAAATGATGTATGTGTCCACCAATTACTGCTACAAAATGTTTGCCATGTAGATTACTTAACTCAGCAAGTAATGTTTTCTTTTGAAGATTATTGAGATCTCCATGAATAAAACAGAAGGAATATTTACCTACATCTATAGAATGATAATAATCTTCGGCTGCCACAAACTTGACTTGTGTGTTTGAATATTTTGCATAAGTCTCTATAATCTTGTTACTTACTCTAATTGCATGATCTGCACTTAGATTAGAGTCTTTCTTGCCTTGCAACCTATCATGATTACCAGCAATAGCAGAATATTTAACTTTTACATAAGCTGATATTTTGTCTAGAAACTTAATAACTAATTCGGTAGCATTAACTATCTGTTCTGATAATGTTTCTTCTGAGTTATATAAATTTTGATTACGCATATAAACATTCTCAATCAAGTCACCTAGGTTCATAACGTAGACAGAGCTAACATTCTCTTTAATAATTGTTGCAATAACTTTATCAGCATACTTATTTAATAATCTTGCACAAATATCTCTATTGAATTTATTGTCTGGTAAATTTACTACAGCTCCATAATGAATATCAGAAAGACATACAATCATTGTTTTTTGTTCTTTATATTTTTCGGGTGCATATTTACTAAATACTCCTACTTTACTGAAGTCCTTCTTTTTCAATGCTTCTTCAATATGCTCAATGAATAAAACGTCTTTATTTACATCGCGAACAAGTTTTCTTACACTAGTTCCTTGCTTTTGTAGCTCTAATTTAGCTGAATTTAATTCACCTATTTCGAATTTTATACTTTGGAGCTTATTATCACTTAATAGATCTGCGTGTTTATTTACACTTGGTAATACTCCACGTTCCTTCTGTTCGCTTTTAATCAAACAGCGGTAGGCTTCATTAGTATCGCTATCAAGAAATCCTTCCTTTTTCATCATATTCTTGTGTCTAGCCCATGATGTTCTTCTTGTTGGGGATAGTTTCTGTAATTCCTCTTTAATCTTAATAGCCGTATCCAAATGTTTCTCCGTAACAACTACTTTTGTACCTTTTCGATTTATATATGAACGCATCATTACACCTCTCGTAATGTGCTACACCCGATATTCACATATATATAAGAAAAAAGGGTATTATAACCCTCTGTCCTTTTTAAATTTCTCGGCCATCTCTAATGACTTAATTAATTGTTCTTCGCTTGCCTTACTTAGTGTTTTAATACCCAATTCACTTGTTAGTAATCCAGCAAAATCTTTCTTATCACTTGCTTTTTCTAACGAATTAACAAATTTAGTTAATTTCTCTTTATCTGTAAGCCCCATTTCATCAAGTTCTTCTTCATAACGTTCCTTAGACTTCATTGAGTCTGCTACAAAGTTTTTGTTTACAATTTCTCCTTGATTTTTCTTATTCTCGATCTTGCTCTTCCAGATATTGTAAGATGGGTTTTCTACTACTTCACCTACGCTAGTAACCTTTGTACGATCTTTTTCAATCTCTCCATAGAATTTCTGATCTTTTACAAAGAGTCGAATTACAACATCGTAATCGTAATCAGCTTTCTTTTTCATATTAGGTGCCTCTCCAACTTTGACACGCTTATTGGCACTAACCTCTTCCATAATGTCTACTGATTGAGCGATAGAGACAATATTTACTCCACGACTAGCCAACTCAATCTTTGAATTTTGTAATTTTGTTTCTATTTGTTTGATTTTTCCATAAGATCTTATTGAAACATTTGCGTCCAAAACATTCTGGCCTTTTTGTTTTGCTCGCTTTTCATCAATATCAAGCAATGCCTGTTGTACGTCTTCATGAATCTTAGTCTCGGAATCTACAATAAATGTCCCAAAGTTACTATCTTCCTTCAATTCTTCTAATACATCTTCTAAATCGTAAAAACTTTGTGTATCAAAAATTTCAAGGATATTCTTTCCTTCTTCATCGTTTTCATACCAACCAAGACCATCTTCTGAATCTAGAACTTTGATCTTTGGAAAACTCAATCCAAATAAACTTTTACCTGAACCAGTATCACCATAAACTAAAACTTTCAAACCTTTTTTTCGACTATTAGGTTTTCTACCTACTACCATTCGTATTCCTCTTTTCTTTCATTATGTTTATTTGTATTTGTTCTAAGCTCCAAACATCGCTTCTAAATCTTCATCTGTAGTTTCTTCATCTTCACCCCATGGGCTTTCTTCTGTATCACTCTCATTTTTTTCTTCTTCTACTTCTTCTGTTTCTGGGACTACTAAAACTTCTGGATCATACTTGTCTTCCAACATTAATCGTGGTTGACCTGATTCATCCTTATCAGTTCTTGGCCGTAAAAATAATACCTCACTTATTTTATTCCCACGAATCGTAAGTTCGCTTTTGATTTCATCTTCATCAGCAAGCCCTAATTCAATCAATTCTTTAACTTCATCGTTTAGTTCGATATCTCCTGAAGACTGTTCATACCCCTCATTAAAACCAATGTTACATGTTATTTCACGAACCACATCACGAGATTTTACTTTGAAAAACTTTTCTACAACTTTTTTACGTAATTCAAGATTCTCTTCTGTTGCTGTAACAGTAATACTCTGTGGTAGTGCTACAACTTCTTTAATTTCTTTTCCATCTTCTTTAGAAATATATTGTGGAACAAACGCTGAAATAATAGTTTTCCCATCTTCTATTAATTCTTTATCATAACGTTTTGACACCGATGTATTATCTACTAGGTAAGTTTGTGTACCTAATATTTCATGTTTATGTGGTTCTACCTCAGTCCCATCAGATTTTTTATACCCCTCATTTAATCTAATTCGTTTAATATTCAATCTACGTTGAATTTTCCCATTGTAACGAGAATACTCAATATCACCTGATACAAAGACTTCTTCGCCATCTTTCAAATTTGTCTTTAGATATGCAATAGCATCAAGTTCGGATAAAAACTTCTTCTCATCAAGTTTCCCGTCTTCCTTATGCTCTAAAGAAACAAAAATGAATGAATTGTCTGCTACTTGTTTTAGAATTTCTTCATTATCGCGATGTTCCCACTTTATATCCATAATTCCTTCGTCTTTATTTTTAGAAAATCTCTTAAGGATTGGTTTAGCAGGATCATATCCTCCCATTAACTGAACGTATACCTGTTGCCCTTCACCAAATTTTAAAGCGAAATTTGCATTGGCATATTTGTAAGTAGAATGTTTTGAAACTTGTGGCTCTCCAATACTATCTTCTCCAAGACCTACCATTCCCCATGCCCTGAATGAAGCGTATCCTCGTTTTAATTCTTTCTCTAATTTATTCTTTGATTTTGTTGGCATTAATTAATTGTCCCCTTTTCTTCAATAATAAAACTGAATTTGCTATCAATATGTTCATTTGATACTACAACATCATAATTTTTAAAATATCTTTTAATCTTCTGGATTAATGTTTTAGAGTTAAGTAATTCCTTGGTAAGAACAATTTTTTTAATTTTTACGCCGCTACTCATCTTATCGAACTCTTCACGAATCATATCGTTATAAATAATTTCTTCCTCATCACTTGTTATTTCTGGTTCTTTTAAAGATGAGACATTCTTATCTTCATCGGGAATTTCTTTTTCTTGATTTTTCTGAATATTTTGTTGTTGCTCAGTAATTTTCTTTACGCTTTCAATAAAGTCTTGATACTGTATCAACTCACCATTAACTGGCGTTAAAGGATATCCCCTTGTAACAACATAAGTTCTGATTTCTTGCCCAATTCTATCCAAATATCTAATAAATAATTCATCTTTTTCCACATTTCCTAGAATAAGTTTTAAACCTGCAATCTTATCGTCACCAATAATTTTATCAATATCAAAAGCAAAATTAAATTTAACAACGTGTGATGCTGTTACTTCTTCTGCCAAACTATTCCCTCCCAATCTTCTAATTGTTTTTGTAAGTCGGTAAGTCCACCATTATTATCCATTATGGCAATTTTGTTCAAAGGACTATTATCAATATTGACAAATTTTAGCTTGCTGTTCTTTATACTTCTTGTTGGTAATGATTCTATGAAATTTAACTGTTGTTCAATAATAGAGTTTTTTATTTCTTTTTTATCAAACTCTTGATCGCGTTTAACCAATCTTCTTTCAGCAGTGTTCACATCTGCCTTCAGATAAATCGCATCATATTCCTTTTCAATAAAGAAATGTGAAAAATCTGTCAACTTTCTGACATCTGGTACAACAATATTTATTTTGTCTCCAGATTTTTCCTCTAATAATTCTTTTTCTCTCTCTAATTTCTTTATCCAAATATCATTGCCAAAAAATACTCTGAATTCCTCACCTATAAATTGCATAGCACTTCTTCTGGTGATATGTTTATTACTAAACGGGAAATACTCATCCGTAATCTTGTGTACCTCTTTACCCAGGGATATTTTTTGAATATTTTTACCATAACGCTTTGCTTCTTCTCGTATAAAATCAGCCAATGTATCTTTTCCGCTACCTGCATAGCTTGCCATTATTATAATATCTTTCAAGTCAAACACCTCCTTAACAGATAATAGTATAACAAAAGCACGGCAGTTCTGTCAATATGTTTAGTTGTAAAATAAAAAGAGAAATGTCTATTCAAACATTTCTCTTACTCTATCTACATATATTAATTTTAAATTAGCATCAATCTTAGATTCATATAGGGTTTCAAAAAAATTTGAATATTCTTGAACTAATTTACTATGAAACTCCATACTATAATTTTCAATTGTAGTATTTCTCAAATCAAAAACCATTTCTTGAATTTTTTTTATTTTTTTTTCAAATTTTACTATATCATTCAATAACTACTCTTTGCCTTCTTTCTAGTTTAAATATATTTTGCATAGTATTCTCCAACATATTCAATAAATACATACATAAACCCATTGGTGATCTGGCTCCGAATCTATAATACTCCCTCATTGCTTCATATAATTTCATAGCCAGTTTCTCTGGAACAATTTGCTGCATAACTGCTATCAACATTGACGAATATTTTTCTAAAAAACTTTCTGGGAAATTATCATTTACCATCAGTAGGCAAATAGACTCATAATTTCTATCTAAGAACATTTTAATATCATCTTGTTTTTGAAATTGTAATTCTATTAAAGTTTCTTTTAGCAGTTCAAGTGGATAGTCGTTTAAGATATAGTATCTTATTACTTCTAACTCAATTTGATCTTGAAATGAGGTTCTAGTATTAATCCCGATATCTTCTGGACGCTCTATACTAAGTTTTTTCATGATAGCCCTGAAAAGATCTCCCCCATTATCAACATAAAAATTCTCCATTCAAAAATCCCCCACAAATTGTTATTTTACATTTTTATACTTTTCATAATTTTGCACTAAACTATATTTTCTGTAATACTCGTCCTCAGATTTTTTGTTGTTTAATGAACTTTCCTTCATATCCCCAAATTTAACCATGCTTTCATACATTGCTTCATCTAGAGATATTGACTTATTTAAGTACATTAAGTCATCTACAAATTCGATTCTACCTGCAGTCCTGATAGTACTATAAGTAAGTTGTCGATCTGCAATAAATTGAGAATAATTTTCTCTAATCTTCCTTAATCTTCTCTGGATTCCATATTCGGACATTTTTCCATTTTTAGAGCTTCTTCCATATGTTCTAAGTAGATAACCAGTCCGACTAACTGTTTGAATAGTTTTAGAAGTAGAACTATAAAAGGTCTGTTCCAATGCTTCATGCACAATAGACAATGCTTCTGGGTCTAACTTAATATCACGTTCAAATTTACCTCTAATATGAATCGTATTGCCAGTTATATCGTCTTCTCTTATATTTCTAATCTCATCATCTTCTTCTATTCTTGATAACTTAATACCATTCATCATCAAAGAAATTATGACCGCATCTTGAGGGTTATCAATTGCTCTAACTATTCTTTTTAATTCATCAGCTTCAATAAAACTTTTAGGTTTTTCATTTTCTGGAATGCTGTCAAAAAGTTTATTTTTATTCCAACTCTTCTCCAACTTGTAACCTAACTCATCAAATTTTTTAATAGAGTAGTCAACAAATAAATTAATTACAAGAATATAGTTATTGTAAGTCATATAATTTATGAAATTATTTCTATAATAGCTAATGATGTCTAACATGTCTTCAAAATTGAATTGCAAAATAGATTTATTTTTTTCAATTTCAAATTGTTCTACTTGGTTCAAAATTTTAATTATTTTTTTTACATTACTATAATTTTCTAATTCTCGGCTTCTCTGTGCTATAAAAGCTGCCTTTAGATTATGATCAAATTTGTAATCAATACTAAAGTTATCATTATGTTTACTATCATCTTCTAATCTTAACTTAACTAACTTTTCTATATCCTTATTCAATACAGATAATCCAAAAATCATTTCTACAGTCTTGCTGTATGAGAGTTCATCTGTATCAATAGTAGTAGCATTAAAAAATTTATCAATAAACCTTTGACTGATTTTCATTTGTAATAATCGTTCATTATAGTTGTTTTTTAACTCATGAAACTCATATGGTAAAACACCACTTGTTATTCTAAGCATAAAAAAACTACCTCCTTGATTTATATTTATTATAAATCATTTAAAACAATAGTCAACATATTGAAAGTTTGTATCAAAGTTTCTTAATTATTCCTTAATGAATCCATTCAAGATTGAGTCAGTATAAATTATATTTTTTAACTCTTCTCTACTTTTAACAATAGATAATAATTGTTCCTTACTTAGGCCATCTAATTTATCATAATCATAGTCTCTACTTGCTATCACAGAACCAGATTCATTCGGATTACCATTGTCACGAATGTATCTCATTGTCGTTTCAATGTTTTCATGATCCAAGAAGCGTGAGGTTTTAACAATATCTTTAGTTATAGAATAAACATATGTCCCCGCTCCGACCTTAATAGAATGAGGAGTTATCTCTATCCCTGTTTCCTTGCTAAAAACATTTAGGTAATAAATAAAATTCCGTTTAGATAATTCTCCAAATACTAAATCATCTTCATTACCAGAAAATAATAACTCTTTCATTTTTCTGAAATAAACATATTGTAAGTTTTTGATATTCTTTTTCGTGCCTTTATCTATAACCGTTAATTTTGCAAATTTACCGCCCCATACAGAATCATATATCTCAAATTGCGACCATTTTATTTTAAAAGTAGCACTACTTCTTATCGCAGTTACAAACATGAAATCAACTAAAGCTGCATACTTTTCTCCAATTTTAGGAGTATTTGTATTATATTCTTTATTTTTCAGCCATTCTTTGAGATGTGATAAATCCTTTTTACTCATGGGTTTAATATGATTTACATCATCGACCAAACTACTAGTAGATAAGTAATCATTACGTATCTTGTCATAATTTATTTTTCCCATAAATATATTTTCCTTATTTAAGTAGTCGAAAAATGAAGACACAATACTTAAAGAAGTTTTTATTGTAGAATCTTTTATTCCTTTTTCTCTTTGTACCTTAATGTATTTTTTGAACACTATGCTGTAGTGCATACTTTTAAGATCAATTATATTTATTTTTTTTATTTCCTTATCAAACATAAGCTTAAAAAATACGGAAATACAATGCTCATATTTCACCCTTGTTTTATCGGTTCTCCTGGATTCTAAATACTCCCTAAAAATATTTTCGAGATTTATATTTTCTATTACTCCGTCCATTTTCTTACCTCCACGAGTTAAAATTTAAACCATATTGTTATAAATGTCAATATGTTTATTATATTTTTTTTATTTCTAACCATTTAATAGTAAAATATTTTAAAACATTCTAACCTGTATACGTTGATGTTACAACATTACGTAAAAACAAAATTGATTTCATTACATTATTTCGTATAATTTTTTATCAATTCTATAAGAAAAGACTATAATTATATTATAAAATTAAATGTCATAAATCTTTATTGCTATAATATATTATGAATGAAAGAGTAAATTTATTACTGCTGTCCTTGTTATATTTAACTTACTTCCAATCATATTTATGGATGGATATTCATTACGCCCCATTTTTATATAATCATTAACGTCTTGTATATTGTTTTTCTTGATTATTTTTTTCGCAATTCGTACAAGTTCTTCTCCATCTGAATCTTTGTAGTATATATTAGAATTTATTATTGTATTATACTTATCATTGACCTCAAAAATAATTTTTTTCCAGGTTATACCATGTTTCGCTAAGGTTAAAGATGTTGGGAAGTTTTCTTTTTTCAATATTTTAGAAAATTCCAAATTATTTTTTATCTTATTTTCAAAAACCAACTTGCATATCTTGGCTTCTACTTCTTCCCAATTATATTGGATTTCTTTACGTCCTAATTTGTTTTCATTGTTTAAATAAGGTTTATACTCTAGGCCAATAAATTTAATTATTTCTCGCCAATTTAATTCCAATACTTTCATCAAATAATTAGGTGATGGAGCGATTTTTTTATCATACCTATTTTGATACTCTGTCCTGGAAGGATTATCTTGAATTTCTAGTCTATATATCTCTTTTCTAAAAGCCTCCAACATATCTACCTTGCTTTTATACTTTTTCTTCATTTTTACTACACTCCCAAATTTTATACACAGGTTAGGTATTTATTAATTGATATTTCTAGTTTAACATTTTTTGGCTGCACACTTCTTCTGTATTTTATTTATAGATTCAAACAAGATTTTCAATCTTCTTTAATTTTTATTCTACTTAGTTACTTTGATTTATATTATGAACTTCTTGTAAATGCTTAGAATATTGATTATCAACAAAACCGTAATAGTCGTCATGATAAAATTCTTCACCACATAATACACATACACACACTCCTAGTCCTCTCTTAAAATATTTCTTATACCATTGAGTACAATTTTTCCCAATTGGATTATAATGTGTGGATAGATGTCGATTGAAATTTGAAGCTCCATTGGTTACATTTATTTCCTTTTTACAGATCTTACATGTTATATAGTTCTTTGTAATATTCATTCCGTTTCTCTTCCTTTTCTATCAATATGTTCATTTCATATTGTAATTAACTTTTTATTTTTTACGACATACATTCCCAGAATTAATTCTTCTATTTCTTGTCTGATAAATTCTGTATTGTCTTTACTTAATTTCTTTTCTAGTATAATCATACGGATCAATAATTCTTTTTTTGTAGTACAATCGAATTTATTTATATTATTCATAGCTACATATTTTACATTGCCACTCCTATACATATCTTCCATATGTGATAATTCTGGATCAATATGTAAAAAGAAGTTGTCTTCTCTAACATTGTAGTAAATAGCTGATGACTTATGGTTTTTCATATCACTAAATATCTTTTCTATTCTATTTTTCATTATGTATTCCTCCTAATTATTAATATATATAATACATATACTGGACTCGAACCAGTAATAGTAATACTTATCTATATCTACCCAGATTATGCAATTTTCTTTATAAAATTTTATTTTGCCTCTCTAATAATTCTAATAGATGTTTGGCCTTCAATATTTCGAACTGTTCACCATTTTCTTTTGCTTGATTAATCTCGTATTTAGTAAGCGGAGATTCAGCTTCCTTGAAATCATAGTTAGTATATATCTTAGCTCCTTCAATTTTCTTGAACCACGCCCAACACTCAAAGTCGCCAAAACCTTCAATGTCGATCTTTAGTTCTTCTATCAGCTCAGTTGAATCACAGCTAATGGTTGGCTCAACGTTGTGTTTATCATAAAAGTTTTGTAGTTTAAACGCATTCGCAATGGTCATGTTTTCTAATTCAGAAGTATTGTTTCTGTAGTTTAAAATAATATCTTGTTCTATATTAGTTTCTTTTTCAATCTCGGTTGCTGATATTGCACTATTTAATAATGATTCTATCTTAGTGAGATCAATTATTTTTTTCATATTATATCTCCTTTAATAATTTAACAGAACTAAATTAGATCTTCATTACTATATTTTACAGTACAAATACCATAATTTTAACACTTTATGAAAAATTCTTTTTTCCTCTACTCTCAAGATACTGTATTTGTGGGTATTCGGATGACGCTTTAATTTATAAAACTATCATTTTATTAACTAAGATAATTCCTACTCAAGATTAATAGCAACCTCATCCTCAATATAAACAATTGGTTTATCTATCCATTTCCTAACATCAAATTCTGTTTCAACAATTTTATTTCGTGGCATTACATTAAGACTGCTAAATTTTAAAAAATCATCAGATTTATTTTGTATAAAATAGATTTGACTAATCTCTCTAGTAAGAGTGTCTCCTGAAATAACTACACCATTCATACCACGGATTAAAAAATTAAACAATAGAAATGGCAATGCTCTACTTGGTTGATTCTCAATCTTTAGTTCTTCGGCCACATACCAATAATTTGAAGGAAGATAAATTATTGGATTAGTGTTTTTTCGTTGCTTATCCCAATTAGCAATAGTCAAAGATCCAGTTCCTGCACAAGGATCATAATTATTTTTTGCATCATTCCCATTATTAAGCATCTCGGAAATCAAATTAGAAATAGATGGTGGAGTAAAATATTGTTTTTTCTTTGTTCTCTCGGCCATCTCTTCTGAATACATTTTGCTGAACCAGTCATATGACAGATCGGTTTCAAAATTCAAGAATTCTTTGAATAATTCTTCTCGTTTTTTCTTCTCCATAAGAATTTTCATTAAGTTATCGCTCGCTTGCCAAGCATCTCCAGCATCCAATAGCTGTAGAATTTCTTTTTTCTTTAACATAGTATTTTCTCCTTACGACAATCTAATAGGTGACTGGATAATATAAGTTTTATGATCTGGATAATTAATGTACCAAACCAATGGTTCTAATCCATTTTTGTTGAAACCAATATCGACAGATGTCCCATTCACATTAGCTTTCATAAAGGTCAATATATCAATCATAGATTTTGAGTTTAAAACAAAATCAAAGTCAAATTCATATGAAAATGGTAACTCTACTTTTATACCACCCTCTATAATCACCTCTATGTTTTTGTTTTTCTTGCTGACGAATCTGATATACCCATTCTTTTTGATTCTAGCTAACGATATGAATAATTCAGCATCAATTGATATAAAATTTCTTTTCTTATCTAAAATTTCTTTATTTAGTTCCATTACTTTATTATTTAATTTATCATTTTGTTCATTTCCAATTACAGGAGCATAATTTTCAATTTTGACCATTATTATACTGTTACCAAAATACAAATTATTTTCTTTAACAAATTTGTATTTTCGACCAGGTACTTTACTACCCTTATAATTAAATAATTTCTTTTCCAGCGCTTCTATACTTTTTTCTTTCAACATGTTTATTTCCTCCGAATAATTTTATTAATCACAATTTTCTGTAGCATTTTTAATTAGAATCGTATCATCATTTTCATACCTAGAAACCCTATGGACTTGAATTTCTCCATCTTGATTAATTTCTATTTCAATCATGTACATGTTTATTCCCCAGAATTTCTTTTCCTCTTTACTTTTCCTCTTTTAAAATATCATACATTCTCGACCAATTATCTGTTAAATACTCTGTGCTATAATCACCAAAACAATCGGCATTATCATGTTGATTATCTTTAGTTGCTATCTCTACCATCTCTTTATTGGCTTGCAAAAATTCTTTTTTATGATCTAAAATATCTGCTACTGTTCCAAGTCCATAATTAATAAGTTGATTATCACCTACAAGATCCCATGCCATATCGCCAATTAATTCCTTTTCCCGTTTATCTTCAACTAGATCTTGTAAGGCATATATCTTCTCAAACATATCATTACGTACAACATACTCATCAATAGATAAGTTATTTTCATGTGCATACTTTTTAACTAAATCATAGTAGTTATCATAACTCTCATACATATTTATAATTTCTTTTAAGAAGTCTTCTTTCGTTGGGACTGACTCAATTTCTACCCCTAATTTTTTTAATAATTCCTCACTTGTCATAATAAACCCCCTGTTTTTTATGTATAGCTATAAATTGTAGATCAAAATTTCTTTTATTCGTTTATTTAAAAACAATTATTATATGCGTTATTTACATTACATTTCTTATAATCAGTAAGAGCTTTATTCCCACTTATTAATTCTTTAAATGCTAATTCAGCTTCATGTTCATTCTTAAAATCCAATTGTAGTCTGAATGTTTCACCCTTTTTTGCTCCAAATGAATCATTCATAGTTTCTTTTGAAATCGGATAGGCTGCAAGAGTATCATTCTTTTTATGAAAAGAATAGTCTTCACTCCAATCTTCAATTCAAACTAATGTACCGTTCTTCATGTTCGCTTTTTTAGTTATTTTCATAATTAATTCCTCCTAAAAAATCTTTTTTATTTCAATTTATTATTTATAAATTCCTCAATATCCCGTATATCGCATACCATTAATACCAATTCAGCAAAGAGATATATATTATGTTCGTTGACATCAATATTATTTCTCACTAAAAATTCTTTTACCTTTTTCATTAGTGATTTTTTATCTTCGTATTCGGGTGTTCCTGTAAAGTTTTCATAATCGTTTACACCTGAATACACTGGAGTGTCGTCAGACAGGTCTTTCAGATTATGTCTATTGAGATCAACTTTATACATCGCTTGTTCATTATTACTATTAGACATTCTTTCTTTTTGCACATACCAACAACTAACGTTATCAAATTCAGCATAACTTCCGTTTACACCATGAATTGTTTTTTCAACTAACATATATATATCTCCATTTATTTTTGATTAAAATTCTTTTCTACCAACCACAACTAGTTTCAACAACTGAATCATCTTCAGACAAAAAGTGACTACTGATATCCCACCTCTCACTTAAATCTCTACCCAATGACTCTGTATCAATATAATTCATTAAATCAGGCGCCCCATTGTAATCTTTATCCAAATTGTTATCCATATACCAACCATCCGTTAGCTCGTGTTTAGTAAATTCAAAAAGATTATCATGAACATATAATTGATCTTGTTGCCATTCTCCTTCCCCAACTTCTTTTAGTAATTCTTGTGCCAAAATTTTGTCACTTTCTTCTAATTCCTTAAAATTTTCAAATATTTTCATAATTAATCCTCCTAATTTTCAACAACCCTAAAACCAAAACGCTGCCAGCCAAAACTATTTTGAGTTAATTCAAAAATTCTTTTTGCTTCTGCAATATCATAAAAGATTGTTGGTTTTTTATCCTCAAGGTCTATTACTTGTATTCTGCTTCTATTTTTCCTAATTGCATAGCCATCACCCATAATAGAATAGGTGGGTAAATAAATTTTTTCCTTACCTATCATTATTTGATATGCTAAGTCTGTTCTGTTTACCGTTCGCCAAATAATATCTGGAAATTGTTTGTCTGGATGGCTTGCAATTAGATCCTCATGTAATAACATACGAACACGTTTTACAAAAACTGATGAATTAGAAAATTGTGCTGTACCCTCAAAATAACTATCTACCCATGTAAACAATGAATTTTTAAAATCTTCTATATCCTCATATTTCTTTTCAAATTTTTCAGTTATCCTACGATTATACATATCAGTAACATTACTAGATGAATAACTCCCCTTTATCGTTAAATTCTTTTCACTTGCTGAAAAACTCTTAATTGTCTCATAACTCATAATTAATTCCTCCTAAAAATTTCTTTTGTGTTTACTTTATTTTTTTGGTAGAATAAGTGTATAAGGTAACGTACGCCTAATACGCTACCCATTGCATAAGCAATGACAAAATTCAGTGGACACTAGATAAATTTATCTAGTGTTTTTTCTTGTAAAAATGTTTTTTAATATAGTCAATAATTTTTATCACACCTAATGTGATTGTAATTATCAACGATATATTATTTAACATATCAATACTCCACAAAATTTCATTGGCACCACCTCCACCAATGATTATTAGGTTGGCGTGTTGGTTGGTGTTGCCAATTGCTTACACACTTATTCCACCAAAAATATTTTATACATTTACTAAAAGAGCAAATCTGCTCTTGAAATCTCATATCCTTGCTCACGTAACAATTTTGTTGCGCTTCTTAAATTATCAATTGGATAGAATGGATATATATCCTTTGCTAATTCAATTACTCTATACTTTGATAAAACTTCTTTAACACCTACATATGTATCAATTACTGAATACATAACAATCACCTCTAAAATTTATTTTTCATTACTACATTGCAACAAGATACTGCCTCTTGTTAGATAACTTATCCAGTCACTTGACTACAACACTAAGAATTCTTTCTTATCAATATGTTTATTTCTAATCTAGTAATCCTTCAATTTCAGCGATTACTTCCCTGTTCTTATCAATAGTCGCATCATCATTCCAAAATTCACTTAATGTTTCTAAGTCTTGTATAACGTTATATCCAATGATATGCCACAACGAGTTTGCGACCCGAACTGGATCAGAGAAATCTGTGTCAATTACTCCATAATTTTCTAATTCATACTGCTTAATTCTTTCCATTGCATCAAATACACCATATTCTAATATAGGGTTTTCAGCATCTACTTTATATGAAATGTAATTTTCATTACAAAAAACGACATCTTCCAAATCAGCATACGCCCCAGTATATCCATTCTCTAAAACTTTTTTTATCTCATTAAGTGCTTCGTTACGTGTAAAATAATTTTTTTTCATAATACTTAAACCTCCATTTTTATGAGTAAATTTCTTTCTACCGCGTACATTAAGCATTAACTAGCTTTTCATAGTTACCTTGATATTCTTTTAACAATTTTGTATAAGTTTTTTCATTATCAGTAAGAAATAATACATGATTACTCGACCAAGTATTAAGATGATTTTCAAGAATCATTACATACTTGCGTGGCTTAATACCGTTAGTAAACCTAATTTTTTGCATATCCTCGAAAAAATAGTTATCCTGCAAACTCCCCTCAACATACTTAGGTTCACAACCTAAGTCCATTAATTTATTTGCCAATTCTTGTCCGTTATCAATCTCTTTTTTATAATCAATCATAATAATTCCTCCTAATTTTTATTCTCCGTATAATACTTGTTGTATAGATTCTTTATAACTCATACCTAGCATATCTACATTTGTTTCTACCATATCAGGTACTGTTTTTTCATCGTCCGTATCCCTGATTGAAACGCCTTCATTTTCTACTGCCTCAATAATTTCTTCTCTTGTCATAATTAATTCCTCCCAAAAATTATTTTATGTATAAAAAGCACAAGTGAGAATCGAACCCACTAGCAAAAATTCTTTTTACGCTACACCAGTTGTACTAACAATTATTTTGATATGTTTATTATATGGATACTGGATAACCTAATTTTTCTAATCCAATACGATTAATATTTATTTTCTCGCAATCTAATTCATCGCTGCCAATATCTTCAATGGTACTTTGTAGCATCTCAATATCATTATGGCGTAATGTATATTTCCATTCATATTTAACATTGCCGTTCTCATCAAATTCAACTGTACCAACTGTTCCACTAACTAGATCAATAGCAAAACGATTAGTATAAGTGTACATTCCATCAACAAAAACCAACAAAAAATTCTTTTTGTTGTCTACATATAAACCACCGTCAATATAGTCTGATAAGACTGAGTCGTTATTATATACTAACCATAATTCATTGTTGTTCTCAACTTGAATTGATTGAATATCTTCTCCATCATTGTCTACGTACCTAATATTTTCATCAAGTAAATTTTCACTATAGTCAATATCAAGTCCATACATATTTAGTAATTTTTCTAATCCATTTTTACTACTAAATTTTCCTGCAAATACAAAATTTAATCCATGACCCCAACTTCTTATTGCGGTTGTTTTTAGAATATCGAACATACTAATTACCACCCTTTTATTATTTGAGTAAAAATCTTTTTTACGCAACTTACTAATCGTTCATGTTACCATAGACAATCTTTTGTACTTGATCGTCAAACCAAAGAATATCGTTTAGTTCTGTTCCATCAATGTTATCTTCCATTTTTGAATTAATATAGTCTTGAATATAGTCGCTAAGTTCATCATAGGTACCATTATCAATACTATTCTCTAGGACACAAGCCCCACCGCTCCACGCTTTAAAATCACTCAGTTCTAATTCTTTAATTACTTTGATCATGATATTCCCACCTTTTATTATTTTATATAATAGCGTGTGTAAGAATCGAACTTACAAATTGTAACCATACCACGCTTAAGTCTAGTAAAAATTCTTTTTTTGCCAACATTAATAATTTATTCTTCAATATCAGTCCATTTCTGATAAAATGCAGCACCATTACACCTTGATATTAAAAACTTCAAATCGTCATCAGATAATTTAGATATATATTCATAAATTTTGTCAACTTGTTCATCTGGCTCTAATTCATCAAAGTTTTTTATTTCATCTGAAACTCTTAATTCTAAGTCTTCATAACTAATTACATCTTTTTCTTGCAATTGCAAAAGTACATCGTATACCGTGTTTCCTTTTATAGTCCATTTTTGTATTTTTTGTGTATCTGCCCCGTTAAATTTAATCATAGTTATTCCTGCCTTTTTATTTTTTGTGCAAAAATTCTTTTCTTGCCAATTTATGCTGTTTTTGCTTTATAAATTACACGATCAACTTTTGCCTCTTCCCAGTCACTCGGTTCACCACAATTAGTTGATTCTGCAACTGTTTCTAGTAAGCCCGATTTTACTGCTTCATCCAAATCTGTGTCTTGACACAAGCCATAAAAACCCCAGCAGCTATCAACTACTTCGCCTTTACTATCTGAAACTGTAAAACCATAAACTTCCCCATTACACCATTGTGTATAGGTATTTAACTCACTTTCAAAAATATTTTTTACTCTTTCAATCACTTGAGAAGAGATTCTTTTTTTGCCAAACTCTTTGTACAATTTTTCTTTTGTTACGAATGCTAAGCCAACCGTACCACAATCCCAGCCATTCGATACACCGATTGAATAGACTACATTACTATGCTCAAATTTACTAATTGGGAACATAATGTATCCTAACTTATTAATACGTTTTAATACGTCACTTAAAAAGTCACTTGTATTACTGTATTTATCGTGAATTTTTTCAACTAATTCATCACCAATTATGCTACCCAAGAACTCCATTGAATCACTATACTTGTGTTCTTGTGGCGAAAAACTTCTGCTCTCAAAAGTATAATAAGTACCAAACATACCCCATTCACGCATTGGATTTTCTGCGCATTCATCTGCTTCAATTGATAATACTTGACCCTTTTTATTTATGTATTTTGCCATAATAAACTCCACCTTTTTATTTTTTTTGAGTAAAAATTCTTTTTTCTGTTGATATGTTTACTTAAAATACATTAGTATCGTGACACCGATCAATAAATTCAAGATTTTCTTGTAATTCCCTATTATCCATAGCCATCATTAAAGAGTTCAATAATTCCTCTTTACCCATTAATTCTGCCATTGCTTCCGCTTTTTCATATAATACTGATTTTTCCATAATTAAAACCACCTTTTTATTTTTTTGAGTAAAAATTCTTTTTTGTTGATATGTTTATTTGTTGTCTACTATTGTTGTCAATCCAGTATCCGTGTATGATACATTATCTAATTCAAGTCCTTTTGCCCCCACACCTTGTTGACCTAAAATACGTGTATTCTTATCGGTAGGATAGATTACAGCAGACCATTTTTTGTCTGTATTCTCCACGTATTGAATAGAAAACTTGTTAGTCTTGATAATTTGTCCATTCTCTAATTTTAATGCACGTTTACCAATTGCAAAATCATAGTTTTTCTGTTTCATAGTTGCAACTTGTTGACTAGTTGATTGAATCTGACTTGATTGCTTATAAATAACTAGTTGTTGACAACCCAATAAACCCAATGTTATTGATGCAATTGCTATACTTGACTTTTTCATAATTAAAACCACCTTTATATTTTTGAGTTTCTATTGATATGTTTAGTTATATACCTGAATATTGAATTAATTCAATTGATAGTAATCACGAACTAAATACCCTACTATTTCATTAGTCAATTCAATTTTGTCAACAATCCAATCGCTTATTAGATTGTTATCATTATAGCGATTAATAAGTAGAATTAATATTTCATTTAATTCGCTGCCCTTAAAATTATCAAGAAACTCGATAGCTTGTTCCTCGGTATTTGTATATGAATCCGCAAAATTATCAACTTTTTCAGATAAGTATTGTTGATTATTATCTGAAGATTGATCAAATTCATTAACTAATTTAACTTGTATATTTCTAATCATGATTACACTCCTTTTTATATATTGACCCTGATTGCATTAGATAAAAAATACTTAGATTTTTTGAACATAAAATAACTACCGTCAATTATATCACGTGTGTATGAACGACCACCATTTATATTAAATGTAAGTGTGTCGTCAATATCGTTATTAATACGTTCGATATTTAAAGAATGATTGTTTGATAGTACGATTGTTCCGATACAATGTTTCATACTTAACACTTCTTTCATTATGTTTATTACTATGTTAAAATAGAGAGAATTTTAACAATCTATAAAGTAGGCTATTAAGTTTCAATAACCCACTTGAACATTGCTAAAAAATTGTGTGTTTTTATACTTGGTGCTGGTTAGGTCGTCAATTAGATACGCTCTTACTTTTTCAAGTAGTCATTGCATGTTTATATTTTATTTTAAACTATTGAACTTAATGCAGATTTTTTCACTCCCGTTGTATATTGTATGCTTAATTTATCTCCATACTGTCTAATCAAGTGCCTGATTGTATTCAAGTGATTAGAATATACTTGTTTGCTAGTTATCCGCGTTCTCAATCTGCTCCTATCCTAGTATTTGGTACATAAATTTCTGAACAGTTATGCCATAATTAATAAAACAAGATAGGAGCATTCCAATGAAACGATATCAAGATGATTTTAAAGCCAGCATTGTGAAGATGCATCGTGAAGAGAAAAGATCTATTCGCTCGCTTTCCGAGGAATACGGTGTTTCTCCAGCCGCAATTCATAACTGGGTTAAAGGCGCTAAATCAGTTGAGCTAGAAGACGGTACTGAAGTAACGTCCAAAGAATTCAAACAACTTCAAAAGGAAAATCAGCGATTAAAGGAGGAACTTGAAATTTTAAAAGCTGCGGCGGTGTTACTGGGAAAGCATTAGGACGAATTAATTGCCTTGTCTTCATAGAAGATCAGTTATTGCGACACCGCTTATCAATTATTCTTTCGGCACTGAAATTACCGCGTAGCACCTATTACCATTGGAAAAGATATCAACCTAGTCAACACGAACGTGTTGATAATCAGCTCAAAGAAAAAATTAAATTGATTTGGGAAAATAATTATCGTGCCTATGGTTATCCACGAATAACGATGGTGCTTCGCAAGTCAGGCATCCGTGTTGGGTCAAAACGAATTTTACGATTAATGAGGGAAATGGAGATTCACTCTTTAATGAATCGGCGATTTAAAAAACCTGGCACTCATGTGGATCATTCACAACGCCCCAATTTAATCAAGCACCAGCCCAATGCAAGGATATGGCGTGCTGACATTACTTATTTGGAATTACGTCCAGGAACCTGGGTTTATCTCAGTTCTATTTACGAACCAAAGGTTCATCAAGTTCTTGCTTTCAAGATTGGTCGTCAGATGGAGGCGCCGTTAGTTGTAGAAACGATTAATCAGGCGCTTGAATGTCATCAAAAGCCACAATATTTTCACTCTGACATGGGTTCACAGTACACCAGCAACGAAGTTGAAACTTTACTTGAACGGCATCAGATTAGCCACTCATACTCAAAACAAGGTTATCCTTATGATAATGGGCCAATTGAAGCTTTTCACTCATTGTTGAAGAGAGAGTTTGCCTTTCAAACAACTTTTTCCAATTTTGAGGACTTGGTAATCCGAACCTCAAATTACATCAGTTGGTTTAATTCCGACAGAATTAGAACGAGTGTTTAGAAAAAGATGTGCCATTTATTGACATAGGAGCAATCTAACAATTCGCTAACTATTCAAGTGTTTCAGTAGGTTGCTAGTCTACCGAGGTTATTAAGTTGTCAAAGGTCAAAGTGTGTTTGATTGACTAACTGTCGTATAGAATACTAGAAAGTCGATATACATTGTAGCCTATCTTTCACACCTGATTGATACGGCGTTGTCTCGCCTTGATACCTTGTTGCTAACTTACAAGAACTATGTTACAACTTTCATTTTAAGTTGTCAACACTTTTTTTAATTCTTTTTGAATTAAGTTTTGCATTTAAAGGCTTGCTTGCTTAATTCATGTTTCAAGTTTAACACTTAATATTTAAGTTGTCAACACTTATTTTAATATCTTTTTAAGTTTGATATTATATAGCTATCTGACGCACTTTAAGGCGTTCTTGATACATACCTAATACCTAACTCTATGATACCTATATTAAAACATAGCTTTTAAAAAGTCAACACTTTTTTTAATTCTTTTTGAATTGATTGTTAGAAAGATAAAAGCTATCTATCAATCAACAATCACAATACTACACCATTGAATATGTTGTGTCAACACTTAATTTAATATATTTTTAAATTGATAATATATAGTAGAAACACGATTAAAATATAGTAACGAAATATAGTTTAAAGCCTTATGGCTGTAAGGCTTGTTGGGTGTAATATAATGTTATGATAGTAGTATGCTAGTAATATATGTATATATAGTATGATATGGTATAGTGTAGCGTATTGGTATATATGGTGTAGTAGTATATATGTATAGTATGAACGTTAGTATAACAATGATAGTTAGTGAGTGATCGTGCTTAGTAGTGCAATATGGTATAGTCAAGTGTATTGAATGAATGATTGAATTAAATTAAATTAAATTAAATTAAAAATAAATTGAATAATAGAAAAAGAAAAAAGACAAAAAGAGAAAGTAAAAGCAAATTAATAGTATACATGTATATGAGTATGAGTGATTGAATTAAGATTAGTTAGTTGGTTGGTTAGTGATTGGTGATTAATTAGTTAAGTGTGCGAGTAATTGAATTGGTGAACGGAAAAAATAGAAAGTGAAACAGTAATGAAAAATTGAGAAATAAATTAAACTATTTTTTGTAATTGAAATGGTGGCGAAATAGTGAGAGGAATTTTTTCTGATATTGCTATGATATGTAAAACATTTTAAATAGTTGAATGTGATATCATTTTGATATTGTAATGATATTGTAATGATATGATTTAATGATTAATAAAATATTTTAGTGTTATCAGATACTCACACAAAACAATTAAATTTTTTTAGACAAAATAAATAAAAGTGGCTGCTGGCTGATTGGAAAAAATTGACACCTTAAAAAAATATCAAACGGGGGCTATTTTAAAAAAGATAAAACATTTTTAAATAATGCTATACACTGTTAAGTAGTATTATTCTTTACAGTGCGGTGGGGGCTGTTTTTCTCAAAACAAACTAAATTTTTTGTGATTTTTCAAATCAGTAGCTACACCTACACACCATAAAAATTTCTCTACATTTCCCCTACACTCTCCCCACCCTACTACTCCAGCTAATCAAGTTACTCTAATTATCCCATTTTTCCTACATTTTTCTTAGTCCCTACTTTGCTACCTACTTACCTATCTACTTTTCGTGCTATATTTTTACTCTCGTATTTGTCTACTTTCCCTTTGTATCAGTATTTATTCACTATTACTCCCTACGTATTTTCCTAGTTTTTACATAATTTTGCTCATATCACATTCGCTCACGCGTTTTCTAATCTAATTTTGATCCACTACTCAACCACTTATTCACCTAAATGATCTCTCAATTAAAATTTATGATCACGAAACAAGCTATTCAGTTTTCCAATTGAATTTAAACTGGCAACCAAACTTTAATAATAAATTAAATTAATTTATATAACTGGTAAATGAAAATAAAACTCACGTTTTCAATCAAGTAAAATCCCACTAAAAAGTAAATAAAATATACAACAATTTTCTCCTGTTTTATTTTAAAAATATTTTACTAGGATTTTAAAAACTTTAAGATTAATTCACTATAATTTTTTAGTGTTTTTAGAGCTTTCTGAACACTCTTTTGCAGACTTTTTAACTTCAAGAATACTGTTTCTAACACTCCGAATTGACACTTTTCTTTAAAAATTGCCTTGTAGACTTTTTAAAATTCAATATTTCTGTTATTTTTGTTCGCTTACATTTTATTTTTTCAATAAAAATAGCTAATTTATAAATTCAAAAAAGAATAGTCTACACTTCTTTCTATTGGAAATGCCCTTATATCAGCGTTTATCAAACTCAATAGTTTAACTAATAGTATAATACGCAGTTTATTAAACAGTATAGTATTCGTTAAAGTAAATAAATAAGTACATATACATACTAATAGTAATACTAATAAAAATATATTATGAATTTAATTTATATTCTAATATATACTTTCTAATGTATTTGTGTTTAGATGTTTAATACCTATTATATCTATAAGTTAATTAGTATGTAGACTTACTAATATACTTAAATATAGAAACTTACATTGTATTAAATATTAATTTATATGTTTGAGTATATGTATATATAGACTTGTACTTAGACGTTTAATTAAACATAGAATCAAACATATACTTTTACTTGTAAACAAAAACTAATATAAACATATATATTTGTATTCATTTAAAAATAGAATTTATAAAGTCCGACACAAAAAAGCCACAGATGAAATTTCTGCAGCGAGTAACTATTGAGTTATCACAATAGTTTAATTAATAGTATTAGCAATAGAATACTATTATATAATCTATTTATATATATACATAGTAATCATAACAGTAATTAAAATACTAATTCATATAATAATACTATTTTAATTTACATTACAATTACTATTATACTTATGTTTATGTTTGTATTTCTAATATAAAATAAAAATAGACTAATCAGTTTCCTGACTAGTCTATTTAACTAAAATTCATAAGGTTCTATTTCTTGTTCCATATCTTCTTTCCCAATTAATCCCATTTGAAATAATTCTTTCAAAACAGCATTATTAACTACAGCTGATTTTATTCCCCTTGAATATTGTCCTGAGCCATCTTTTTTCATACTGATATCATCAATGATCTTCGCAATATCTTCTCTAAGAGTAACTGTTTTTGAGATTTTCTTTACCCTATGAAAAACCTCATTATGTTGTAATATATATTTCCCGTTCATATTTTTAGTAACTATTTCCTTTGCTTCTTTTTTCTTAGGAAGGCTACTAAAAATGTCTGATCCTGTAACAGTAGGGGAGGGGGTATTTTTTTCGACACTAGGTTGAATTATAACAGTGTCTTCATTACTAGTAACATTTTGATTTTGTTCTACTTTTGTTTCTTCATTTTCTTTTTTATTATCTATATTATTTTCATTAGAAGTAGTTTGGTCGTTAAACATTCCTTCAAGTGGTGAACCCTGGAAATCTTTTGATTTGCTATTTCGACTACGTTTTCTTCTATTACTGTCTGTTAATTCATTCATAGCCTATCCTCCTATAAAGTAATCGTTCCTTTTTCAATCATCTCGTCCAACAAACTATAATAAGTATCAATTAATTCATTAGTTTTATTGGATAGGGTAGCAGGTAATCCACGATATGCTGTGGCCGATGCGAATCTAATAGTATTAGGTATTTTTGTAGAAAAGAATGGTATATTATTTCTATTTGCATATTCTGTTATTGCAAGAGTTACATCGGCATGAAGTTTGGTTGTTTTTCTGTATTTAGCAGCTAATAGACCACCAATTTCAAGTTTAGAATTATATTGTTCTTTAATAACTCTTACTCGATCAAGAATATTACGAACACCATCAATAGAATAAGCATCTGGTTCATATGGGATAACTACTTTATCAGCAATAGCAATTATAGAACTTGTTACAGCTTTTATCTCAGGAGGTGTGTCAAAAAATATATAATCATATTCCTTATCAATATTATTCATTTTAGTTTCTAACATATTGAAATAATCTTTGGTGGGGGAGGCGACTGCAGCTACTACAGCTAATAATTGTTGATCACTAGTTTTTGTAACATCTATATCTCTACTAGTTAATTCACGAATTGCCTTTATGTTATTTAGTCCAAAGTCATCTTCAAATTGTTTCATCTTATCAAATTCCAAGAAGTTCATATTACTATTTGCTGGAATAAGATCTATATTCTTATAAACGTCTTTTAAAATTGCTTCTTCAGGAGAACTATAATCCATAAAGACATCGTAGATACTTGTTTTTATTTTACTTTCATCATTAGGATCAATACCGAAACTACGGGTAGCATTTCCTTGACCATCACTTTCAACGATAAGTATTTTACTTTCAGGTTTTCTAGTGTGTACACAGCCAGCAAGATTAACACAAGTAGTGGTTTTTGTGCTTCCACCTTTATTATTTATGAAAGCTATTTTTTGTGCCATATATTCTTCCTCCAAATAAATTGAAAATTTATTTTAATACTTTTTATTGACTAATCTCAATAATCTAACCCACAGTATTTTATGTACTTAACTATTGATTAAACTATTGTTTTAATCAAATACTTCATTGGTTTAAATAAATTATACTTTTTCATGGTGTGTTTTGCAACCATAAAGGGTAAAAAAGATATGAATCACTATAAAATAAGACTTTTCAATAGATTTATGTACTATATTATGTATTTATCTCCATTATATTCTCAATAGTTAAAACAATAGTTAAACCAATATATTACAAAATAGATATAAACATAAATGTCTAATTTAATTACCTCACAGAATACTACTTAAACCCCAGTATTATGCCATTTCGGTTAATTCTATGTATTGCATTTATTCTAATAGTGTGTTTTAATCAAAGTATCAAAGTGTGAAAACAACACATTTGGAGTGAATATAAATGATTAGTTCTAAAGGATATAGTCACAACTTGCGTGGTATATATCTTGGATATTTAATTAAACTCTTGAATAAGAAATATTTTGTATCAATGTCACCTATAGCAAAAGAACTAGACATGAATTCTAATTATTTTAGAGATTTTGCTAGGGGACTCAAAAATATGCCTAATGAAAAATTAGATCTTATAGAGGATTTTCTATATGACTTATATGGAGCTATCTTAATAGATGAAGTTCCACAGAAGCATAGCGAATTCCAGGAATTTATTACCACATTGCCAAATTCATTAATTTATAAAGAAATTGTAAATTAAAAACGATTAGAGTCCACTACAACTCTAATCGAATTAACCAATGAATTCTTATAAACCCACTACAATTTATAAGATGTATTAATAGAATTCTCCAACCACTAAATTTTCGAGTTCTATTTATGTTATAAAACATAGATATAGCTGTATTTGCGCTAATCTTATTTAGTATATTATAGCATGAATACAGCCCTTAGTAAACTTTATAAAAAAGAAAGGGGCGATTAATTATGCTTAAAAACGAAATAAACCAAGATAATTTACCTTCCACTGCCTACCTACAAGTTAATTGTGATCTACTCAATAATAAGATCTATAAAAAACTTGATATGACAACTATTATGCTCTATTCTCTTTACGCAAATCGAACAACTTGCAGTATTTATAATTCTGGTGACGGTTCATGGAAAGATGATAATAATAGAATCTATATTTTATTTACGAATGAGGAAGCAGCCAAAATCTTACGTGTTTCTTCAAGAAAAATTTCCGATTCAAGATCTGCTCTACAAGAATACGGACTTATTGAAGTACAAAAATTTGGTCTTAAACAAAATCGAATTTTCGTAGCTAATCCCGAACATAGTGAAGAAGAGGGGGTTATGAGCTATAAAGGCCACAAAATTAACTACAAAGTTTCTATCTCTCCAGAAGTAGAAAAATATTCTACCTCGAAGTCGCATAATAATCATACAAGTGTACTTAATCATAAAACAGTTAATACAAAAGATACAAGAGTAACTAACTCCAAACAGAATGTGTCTAAAGATAATGATACATCATCTGATGAAGCATTGATTGATGCACTAAAGTATCGTTACAAAAATATTTTTGATGATAAATTTTTTATCAATTTAAAACATGCAACTCAAAACAATTATAAACAAGCAAAATGGTTTATTGACACCATATTTAAAGCGAAATACAGTTCTACTAAGGCATTTAAAAACTCAGGCCTACCTGTGGACTTAATTCTAGCTACTACCTTTGAGGAAAATTCTTATTACAGAGATAATATTGCTGGTGCTTTATTAATTATTATCGAACAAGCATATAGATACAAAAAAGTAGAGAATATTGGTGGTTTTATTTATTCGTTCATGCGTGGATTCTTTATTGAGCAAACAAAAGCTTTTATTTGTGATAACTATGAAATTGACAATGCTCTTTATGCAGTATTAAACTCTGTACAAAATAAAAAAGACAAGAAATTAATCTTGTCTAAATAAATTATACTTCCACCAATGTTGAACCTTGATACAATAATTTTTGTTTCTTTAATAGATCTGGATAAATAGATGTCAAAAACCGAGTTGGCTTTACACTAGTCTTTTTACCAATATTATATGAAAGATCTAGATTATATTTAGCTCTAGAGATAGCAACATAAAGAAGACGAGCTTCTTCTTCAATATTTCCGTTACACATTTCGTGTGGATAATATTCATCACTTACGGATGGTAAAAATACATGATCAAATTCGAGTCCTTTTGAGGCATGAACAGTCATAAGATTTACCGACTCATCGTTGTTTTTCTTATTATTATTCTTAATTATATCAATGTGATTTAATAGCTTTTCAATATTCCCAAAGGTGTGTGCAAGACCCAACAAACTCTCTACTGATTGAGTCTTCATAACACGTTCGGTTTCTTTTCTAGATGTTTTTTCTAGATGTTCAAAATACTTAGTTTTTTGTATGACGTACTGCAATACTTCTCCTGCATTTGTGGTGTCTAATATCTTATCAAAGTGAGTTAGAATATTAATCAAATATTCGATAGGTTTTCTTTCAGATATAGGTGTGTATTCACTTAGTGCTTTAAACACACTTATATTATTATTATAAGCATATTTATCAAGGTCTGATTGTAATTTATTACTTATAAACCTATTTGGAGTATTAATAATCCTTGCCATACTTTGATTATCTGCGTGATCATTCATTATTCTAAGGTAACTTAACAATACATCAATTTCTGTTCGTTCAAAGAAAGAATGATTTCCTGAAACATTCAAGGGTATTTCTGCATCAGCAAAGGCCGATTCAAAAACTCCCATTTGTGAATTAGTTCTAACTAGAATAGCAAAATCACGATAATCATTGTAATTTTCTGCGACTAAGCCTTTAATTTTTTCTATAATCCCATCTACTTCGTCTCTATCACTAGAGTATATTTTAAAATGTGTTTCATTACCGTCTATTCCAATAGCAGATTTAGCGTTCTTAAATTTCTTATAGTTCTCAACATTTCTCGATGTAATAATGCTATTAGATAAATCTACTATTTTTTTGGTAGATCTGAAGTTTTCTTGCAATTCAATCACATGGACATCTTTAAACTCATTAGAAAAATTAAGAATATTATTGATATCGGCATTTATAAATGAGTAAATGCTTTGTCTAAAGTCTCCAACAACAAAAAGATTGTCTCTTTTTATCATTTTCAATATTTCTAAGTTTATCTTAGAAGTGTCCTGGAATTCATCTACCATTATATAATCAAATCTATCAGATATTTTCATCCTAAAGGTAGGATCTTCTTTCAAACGATAATAAAAATGCAATAATAAATCATCAAATTCAATTAAATGAGCGTTCTTTTGTCTCTCCATAAAGATCTTGTATGCCTCTTGTAATTTGTCCCTCATTTCTTCGTCCACATATCTGGTATGTTCATCAATCAATACTGGCATCTTTTTAAGTATCATATTTGCCTTTTGATAAGAAATAAACATTGCTAAGGTAGGAGCATTAATTAGTGATTCGATACCCATTCCTTCAGGATTCATATTAGTCTTAGGTTTTACTATCGAAGACAATAATTTTAGTTTCCACCAATCCTTCATAAGTTTAACGCCTTTATAATAACTACCATAATTACTATACAATGTTTTCATAGCAAATGAATGAAAAGTAGACATGGGGATCTGCTCCCCTACGGCACCTATTTGCTTAATTACTCGTTTCTGCATATTATTAGCTGCATCTTTAGTAAAAGTAAGAGCTAATATTCTACTAGGATCAACATTCTTATTTTTAATTAGGTTTACAATTCTTGCGGTAAAAACCGAAGTCTTACCTGAACCTGCTGAAGCATTCACTAGTATATTTTCTGCTTCAGAATTAATGGCTTCTTTTTGAGATTTTGTAAGTTCCATAAAAGACCTCCTCTTGTCTTCAGTTAAATAAACATATCCACAGGTTAATAGTATCATATTTAGATTATTCTTGCAATATGTTGACTACTATTTTTGTGTAGATTATACTATTTATCAGGTATATTCATTTTTATTATTGTAATATGTTTATTTATAAAATTGGGAGGTAATAATGGAAAATACTTACGACTCATTAGACAGCAGATATAGAGAATTAATAAATAACAATAAAAATATGACACAAGAACAAAAAGAGGAACAGTATTCGTTATTAAATAGAACTAAAAAAACAGAAGAAGACAATAAAGAAAAATATAGAAACTTTGGGAAAATACCAAACTCGCTTCTTGATAACGAAGATATAACATATCAGGAGATAGCTTTGTATACATATCTAACTGCAATGGCACATGGTTGGATTGTGTATGATTTTAATGCGCAGTTTTTATCAAAAAAACTAAATATCGGTAGAAAAGGATTACAACAAATCGAGAATGCAATTAGTGGCCTAGTTGAAAAAGGTTTTATTAATACTAGATATAGCTGGGGCGAGAAGACTAAATATTATGATGTTACATTGTCTGATTACAACGCTAATTTTTCTAAAATATACTGTAATGACATACTTAATATAATAAAAAAATCCTCATCTATAAAAACATTAAGCATTTTAGCTAGTTATGCGGCGATTAGATCATATATATTTGATGGGGGAATAGAAAGTCAAAATTCAACTTCAGTTTGTTATTCTTCGCATGAGGATATCACGGAAAGGGCGCATATTTCATATAGTGCATTAAATAAAAGTGTTGATTTCTTAAGCGAAAATAAACTATTGGCAACGATTAAGGTGAATCTGGCAGATAGAGGTGGAATTAAAAAAATATACTATAGCCATTATAAAGATAGAAATAAATTAGAAGACTTTGTTAAAAATAGTTGGCTTGACGGGAGAATTAATAGAATTGTTTATGGGGTTATTATGTAAAGACAGGGGGCTGTATCTCAAAAGTAACGAAAAAGTGTTCTTTCGTGTTGTCGCTGTATCTCAAAAGTAACGAAAAAGTGTTCTTTCGTGTTGTCGCTGTATCTCAAAAGTAACAAAAAAGTGTTCTTTCGTGTTACATATAAGAAGACCCTATACTAGAACACCCTATGAAAAGAAGCTATATAAGCTCAATTCACTAAAGTGAATTTTCTCTTTTACAAATTTGCTCTTATTTTTCTACTCATTTCTCGCAGTTACACAAGATAATATAATATTAATCAATAGTATTCATGAAAGGTTAATCTATCATCATTTCAAAAGTTAGTGAAATCGTGACAGATTAACCTTTCGTTTAGTATAATTATAGTATGAAAGGTGTGATAATTTTTGAATAATAAGTTATTTGATAAAGAGAAAAAAACGTTCTATGACAGAAGTAAACATATTGACAGAATCATAAACGAAGAAACTCTAAACAATGAAATTAGGGGAGTTATTAGTAAAAATGGGACTATTGAGGAAACTAATACGGGGAATTATCTAGATAGAATTGCTAATTATTTACTAGAAAGTAAAGATCTTCCATCTGGTAGGAAAGTTGAATATGGTTACTATAGAAGTGAAAGAGACTATAGAAGTAATTTCACGACTGGTCGGAATACCGTACCTATATCTAGTGAAATTATTGAACAGTTAAATGAAATTAGCGTCAATACAAATAAACATATCAACAAAGAATTTATTAAAAGATTATTTAATCCTCAAAGCTTATCAGAAGATGATATAAGACGTTTTATTATCAATGGGTGTAATTATACTCAAACTGATTTAGAAGAGCTTAGAGGAGCAATCTCGTGGCTCTGGGACGTAATTATAAATGAATGTACAGGACGAGAAAAGGAAGTCATAAAAATGTTTGATGGTGATATCACTGTGAGAGAAATTGCCGAAAAATCTGAGACGACTTTTCAAAATATTTATAAAATTTTGAAAAATATTTGTAAAAAAACCAAAAAATGGTTGAATAATCCAGAATAACTCTGCATATATAGTGTAGGGGTATTATCCCCACACAAATAAACTTTGTGCTACACCTGTTGTTCGATATGATGAATATCGAACTTATGGGGTCTATAAGGGAAAACTCTTAAAACGACTCCACTACAAATAAACATAATGAAAGAGAGTGAGCGAATGTCAGAAAAAGTTGTATCAAAGAAAGAACTTGTGGCACGTATTGCAGAGAACAAGGGAACAACAAAAATTGCTGCGCAAGAAGCGCTAGATGCTGTAATTGTCACAATTAAAGATGTGCTTGCAGAACACAAATCAGTCAGTCTTAAGGACTTTTTACGATTAAATGTGGAATTCAAAGAGGCACATACACGAGTTAACAACTTTACAGGTGGAACTATTAACGTACCTGCAAAATATGTTGTTAAAGCTAAGCCTAGCAAATCCTTGACGAATTAGTCTGCTAATAATGAGAGTTCATAGAACTCTATAAAACTAGCTTAATGTAAATAAGTGCTTACGCACAATTATCGTAATAGATGACGATCTAGATAATTTTGGTAACAAAAGTGTACCCTTTTATTATTTTTACGAAATACTAATAAAAAAATAGTAATTCATGAAAATAATAATAAAAAACCCTTTTCTGAGTGGTTGGTTTACCGTAATCAGAAAATCACACACTTGTGTGATTAAAACAGCAGTCAATAAATAAGTCGCCTCCTCAAAAATCCAGACCTGAAATATTGACTGTTGTTTTAATCGTATGAGTAGAGAGAAAGAGAGATGAGTATATGAATAATGGTATTGCAGAAAAAATATTTAATCACATTCTGTTTATTGAGTCAAAAATCAGTAGGATCGTTCAAGAACGGAAAAGTGAATTAGATATTCATGATATGGCAGATTTAGAGCGTTATTCAAATGCTCTAAAAAACCTTAGTATAACTTTGACTAACCTTGAAGAAACAGACTATGCTAAGCTACCCGCGATGGACGAGGTGTAATTATGGCTAGAAATTACACATGTATAATTTGTAAACAAAATAAGGGTGAAAGAACATTCGTAAAGCATAAAAATAACTTATTAAATAGCGATTTTTCTATTTGTAAAAATTGTGCTAATGGGCTAGTTGAAAAAGGCGGTAAAAATGCTGCAATTTCAATATGTCAATTAATGAATGTTGCATATATCGAAAAGTCTTATAGAGAAATAATCGAAGATGCAGAAGGGAATTTTACAGATTACCTGCAAAAAATAGCACCTTATAAAAAATATGTATTTTTTAGTGATTCTGTTTTTACAGATAATGAAAGCCAAAGCGCACGGAGTAGTTTTGTCGTTACTGATGAAATCATGAATAAGTGGGGCGGAGATCATACAGAAGATGAGTACTTCAATCTTGAAGCTTCGTTGCAAAACTTAATCAATATAAAAGTACCTAATACAACATTTGAACTTATGAGATATAGACAGAATGTTAAATTAGAAGCTGCTCTCAATGAAAGTTTAGCTGAAGGTGATAGTAACAGTATCACTAAACTAAGAAAAGCTTATTCAGATGATTTGAAAGATCTGGGTCTAGATACATTGTTAAATTCAAAAGACGATGGAACACAAACTTTGGGTGAAAGAACAAAAGATTGGGAGAGTCATGCTCCTATTCCAGAACCTAAAGGGTCGGAAGATGTCGAAAATATAAAAGAATATATTGAAAAATGGTTTGTTGTCCCAATGAAAAGAGTATTTGGGGTTGCCACCGAAGAGGAGGTGGACAGCTTATACGATGAACGGAAAAAAGAAGAATGAAACTAAACAAGATGGCTATCTTCATATAAAAGAAGAAAACATGATGAAGTGGGTAGGTTATTGGCGTAAGAATCCACAAAAATTTGTTACGGATTATCTTGGAATGAACTTGTTTCTATATCAAAAGATATTGATGTATATGATGGGTAAAATTGACTTCTTTATGTACATCGCAGCTCGTGGGCAAGGTAAAAGTTACTTAATTGCTATCTTTTGCATAGTCAGATCAATATTATATCCAAGTTCGAATATTATATTGGCATCAGGAACAAGAGGACAAGCATCAAAAATTATTACCGAAAAAATAGTGTCTCTTTACAATAATTATCCAGCAGTTAGGTATGAAATAGGAGACATAAAGAATATCAAGAATTCAATTAATGATACATCGGTTACTTTCCCAAATGGTTCAAAGATACAAGCAGTCACATCAAATGATAATGCTCGTGGACTTCGCGGGAACATATTGGTAGTAGATGAATTCCGTCTTGTAAAGAAAGACGTTGTAGATAAAATATTGAAACCTATGCTTAATGTTAATAGACATCCTGCTTTTATGGATTTGCCAGAATATAAAGATGTACCAACAGAAGAAAATAAAGAACTATATATATCCTCTGCTTGGTATAAAACAAACTGGATATGGGACAGTTTTAAAGATTTTGTAAAAAAGATGATAAAAAATCAAAATACATTTGTAGTTGATTTGCCTTATCAGTTATCTATAAAACACAAATTACTTTCTCAAGATCGTGTTATGCAACAACGTTCTGCAGAGAATATGGATCAGACAGGGTTTGCCATGGAATACGAAGCATTGTTTGTTGGTGAAAACGATAAAGCCTATTACAAATTAGCTCCTTTAAACAAAATAAGGACAATAAATAAAACTTTTATGCCACCAACGGATATGGAATTCATTGAAAATAAAGCAAGATCCAATCCTAAGAAATTAAGTAACTTAAAAAGAATTGATAATTCTGAAATTCGTCTTGTAGCGTTGGATATTGCTTTGATGGGTGGAAATAAGAATGTAAAGAATGATACTTCAGCCTTTACGTGTTTTAGATTAATTAAAGACGGAGACGAATACAGGAGAGATATTGTTTATCTTGAGAGTATACAGCAGTCGATTGCAACTGAAGATTTAGCCATAAGACTTAAGCAACTGTATTACGATTTTGAGGCAGATTATGTTGTTATGGATGCTAATGGTAATGGATTAGGTGTTTTTGATGCCTGTTGTAGAGTTTTATATGACAAAAATCGTGATACTGAATACCCTGCCTGGGCTTGCGTTAATGATCAAGCTACGAATGAACGTAATAAAACCGATGGATTGAAAATGGTTTATACAGTTAAAGCAAATGCACAGTTTAATCATGAAATTGCAGTTCAATTAAAAACGGTTATTGAAAATGGAAAGCTTAGACTTCCAATGAATGATATTGAAAAACGTGAAGAATTAGTTTCTGAAGGTGGCTTTGTAAAGAAATCAGCAGAGGAACAACATAGAGATCTTTATGCTTATCAACAGGCATCTGCTTTGGTAAATGAGCTTGTCAATTTAGAATATGATATTCGTGATGGTGGATATATCAGAATTCATGAAGTCGGAAGCACAACAAAAGATAGATACAGTTCAATTGCATACGGAAATTATTATGCAAATGAATTTGAAAAAAAGCTAAAAGATAATTATTCAGATAAAGATTTACTAAATTATTTAATGATGTAGAGGTGAGAAAGTGCCAAATAATTTTGCAAGAAATAAACTGCGAAATGATAAACGAAGACAGTACAGAAACAATGTAAAAGATGTAAGAAAAACGAATCAAGCTTTTGCTGATGCCTTCGCTGATCCTAGAGCAAGAATATCCTCTACATCTTCTGCAAGCACAAATAAAGAGAATATTTTAAATTTTCTCAAGAATCCAACAAGTAATACTGGTTCAATTGCTGCTACTATGCGTGGTGCTTATGTAAAAAATGGATTAATTACTAGAGTGGTTGATTATTATCAATCTATTCCAACTTTTAATTATTCAGTATATCCAGTGATGGGTAATAAAATTTACGATTTAGAAGGAAATTTATCACAGGATTATATAGATATTGCCTATGGGGTTTCGCAGTTTAATATTAGATATTACGCCCCATTCTTTTTAAAAGAAATGCTACTAAACGGAGTGTGTTATGTATATCAAATACAAGATAATACAGGGGTTGCATATATTGAATTTCCAGTGGAATGGTGTGAGATTGCTCAACAGACAAATGGTGTCTATAGATATTATCTAGATATGAGTAAGTTTAATGATGACACATCGGCAGGTATGCCCACAGAAATTCAACAAGCTTATGCAGATTATAAGAGTGGAAATAATAAAGACACGACACAATGGTACAACAATAAAATGTATCTTTTATCTAATAAAGGAGTCGCCTTCACAATGGATTTAACCTCATTAAATAATGGTGGGGTAGCGATTTCTCCTTTTGCTGGTTTGTTATTAGATAGTGTTTCGATGGATCAAGCGAAAGAAAACATAGATATTCAAGACACGATTGACAATATGCGTATTGTCCATTCAAAGATACCTTTAAACAGTGATAGTAAACCTGCTATGAATGTAGAAACTGCTAAAATTTACGATGCTGCCATGCGTAGTAGGTTGCCAGCAGGTGTTGTATCAATTACATCACCAAATAATTTAACCAATGTTCCTTTAAATAATGCAGGAGTAACAAGTGCTTATGACACTTTAAACAAGAGTGCTAAACAAATATTTTATGATTTAGGTGTCCCAGAATCAATATTTGGGGGTTCAACCACATCAGCAAATATCGTAAAAGACTCATTGCAAAAGGACGCTAATTGGATATATACAAATGTATTCCCGCTTTTTGAAAATTACTATAACTTATTATTAACAAGTATCAAAACTAAAACAAAAGTAGGTTGGAGATTCAAATTTGTAAGACAATCAAATTTCAGTTTGAAAGATGATATCGCAATCGTTAAAGACCAACTAAGTTTTGGAGGTTCACGTTTGGACTATCTGGCCTCATGTGGATTAGATCCAATAGAAATTATATCTAAATTACAGTTCGAGCAGAATGTGCTAAATATAGATAATCTAATGGTTGTGAAGCCAACTTCTAATACTTTATCTGGAAGTCAACAATCTGCTGAAACTGGAAGACCAGAGACAGATGAGCCTACGGATGATACAGATAGGTTATCGTAATAAATTCGTTAGGTGGTGAAAAAATGGTAAGGATAGATAGTATAGCAACGCCTACAAGATTTGAAAAAGTCGAACAGGACATGACTGATGACGGAAGATTTCAGAAAGTTAAGATATATGTTGCTTATACAGGAGAAAATTTAAATAATTCAGTATTTTCTGAAGAGGTACTACTTGATGCGGCAAAAAACACTTCCTTATGTACCGATTCTAGGATACATCAAAGCAGATGGTAAAGATGAAGATTTTGGTGGACATGAAAAACAATATAAATTAAATGAAGATGGGACTGTCAAAATTGAATTTAATACTAAGGCTTACGGTTTTGTAGCAGAAGATAACGATGCTCATATGGAGACATCGGGAGGAAAAGATTGGCTTGTCTGTTATGGATATTTATGGACAAGATTTACTGATTCAATAGATATTTTTGATGAGTCAGGTGGAACTAAAGGGCATTCAATGGAAATCATTGATGCTGATGCCTATGTTGATTCAGAGGGGAGAGTAGTCTTTACTAAAGCAAAATTTTCTGGTCTTTGTATCTTGGGAGATGGGGCTACTCCTGCTATGACAGGATCAACAATTAGTACAAATTTTTCTAATGACAAGATACAAAATGATATTAGGGAAATGATTAAAGAATTTACAAAGGAGAAAGGAGTGGAATTGATGTCTGCTAAAGATTTGAACAAAGATGTAGATAACAAGGAAAATGAAGTAGTTGACAATGAAGTCGGAAACGAAGAAGAATCAGAAAATACTACGGAAGTGACTTCTGAGGAAGAAACAGCAAAGAACAAGGATAAAGTCGAAGATAACAATAAAGAAAACGAGGACGAAGATTCTAAAAAAGGTGATAAAGAAAAAGATAAGAAAAATGAAAAATCACAATTTGAATTGTCTTTTGAAGATACTCGTAACAAACTTTATGCGGTTTTAAATGATAACTCTTCAGATCTTTATTACTCTATTTTTGAAACATTTGATGGTTATTTTATGTGTGCTTTATATGACTGGGATTCAGATGCCGATACACGATATTTCAAAATTAATTATTCTATTAGTGATAACGAAGAAGTAACAGTAGATTTACAAAATAAGGTTGAAGTATTCCCTATCTATGCAACTAAAAGAAGAGAAAGATAATATGAGAATAATAGAACAAAGGTTACTGAGTTACAAGAAGAATTGGCTAATTTACAAGCTTACCAACGAGGAGAAGAAATGTCTCTTAAAGAAGAAATGTTAAATAAGGTTGAGGAACGTCTAGGAAATGAACAAATCAACAGGATAAAAGGGCAATTTGAAAAGCTTACTCCAAAAGAAGTAGAGAAAGAAATTGCTTATGCGATTTTTCAAAATGAGAAGGACGCAAAAAAAGAAGGGGCAACCGTGTTTACAAGAAACAATGTTGTCGAACAAAAAGGGAAATATGGCCCAGAAGTAGATAAGTATTTTGTAAAAAAATAGCAAATAAGAAAGGTAGTGTATTGAATGAGTAAAGTATTTTTAGATAAAATTTCAGCAACAGCACATATTGAGTCGGTTGTTGGGACAACGGATTTTTCAAATGGTCAATTCTTGGAACTAGGAGTCTTAGAATCAGATGGAGAAAGTCGTGCAGTAAAACCAGCTAATTCAGAGGAAACAGCAGAAGTACTATTAGCACACGCTCCGATTGATTATGGTTATCCAGATTTCGATCTAGCAAAATGGAAATTGGAAGCTGGAAAGATTGGTCGTGCTTACCATCTACAAAAAGGTGATGTTATCGAAGTTACAACTGATTTGGTAGCCGATGCTGATAAAGTAACCGTAGGTGCAAACTTAACAATTGGGGAGAATGGCCTTGGGTTTAAGGCAGCAGCAGCAGACGCTCGTGGAATTGCCAGATTAATTAGCAAAGAATCACAAGGTTTGATGGCGATGTTTGCGTAATTGCAATTCTCTAGAAATAAACATAATGAAAGAAATGAGGGAAAAGAATGAAAAATGAAGGCTTAAAGCAATTAGCACGTGATTTATACCACAAGAAAGATCTTGAATTTGAGGGAGTAAGTGGGAATCAGGCATTGCGCAATATGATAATGGAAAAAGTTGGTGGCGAATTTGACTACTACAGCTTTGAGAAACACAAAACAGAGGTTTTTGAAATCTTATCAGTTGCGGTTGACGCAGTAGTTCCAGAAATCTTAACAAATCAATTCGATAACTTAGCAGATGTCCGTAATGTCCCACTTGGGCAAAAACCAGTATTCCGTGTAGAAGATCCACGTATTATCCGTGTAGCTAAGATTGCTTCGGGTTCACAAGATCTTCGCAGACAGACTGTTACAAGTAGAAAATATACGATTGAAACAGACTGGTTCGGTGCAAAGGTATATGCAGAATTTGAACAATTTATGAATGGGGAAATTGACTGGTCTAAACTTGTTGACAATGTTTCAAAGGGATTTTCTAGTTATATTGAATCAGCAATTGGTGAAGCATTTACTAGTTCATATTCAGGATTAAGTTCAAATGACAAGTTTACTGGTAAGTTGACTCTTGAAACATTGGTAAACTTAGCACAACGTATTCAAGTTAAATCAGGAACACCAGTAGCAGTTTATGGGACAAAGTTAGGATTAGCACGTGCGGCTGCATTAGTTGATAAGTCAGATGTAATGAAAGATGAATTTAATAAATTGGGTTACATTGGTACGATCAGCGGTATTCAATTAATTGAAATTCCACAAGCTTTCAAAGTAAATACAAATGATTTTGCTTTAGATGACAACTCATTATTGATCTTGCCACAAAACGAAAAGATTGTTGGAGTTGTCATGGAAGGTCAGTCGATTGTTAAAGAAATTGATAATACAGATCGTAATGATATGCAATTAGGTTTCACAACATTAAAGAAAATTGGTATTTCCGTACTTCAAATGAAGGTATATGGAATGATCAATATGAACAACGCTTAGTTTTACTAAGTTAAAAGCGAAGGGAGAGAGCGATAATGTCAAATACAAATAGAAGAGAACATCGTAAATTAATAGATAAAGATACTGAAATTTATATTCAAAATAATACACATGGGGTCATATTTTTGGGAGTCCCCTCACAAAACTTCAATGGTGAAATTTGAAGGACAAGGAGATGAGGATATTATGACATTCGGTGATTTGCGTGTAATGGTAGCGCAATCACGTAAATTATTTAAGGATATGCGATTGATTATATCAGAAGTGATAGATGATGAATATACCATATTGGATGTCGGCAAAAGCTTTGCATTTAGATGATACGTATAATTCATATTTTGATGATTTACTTGATCTAGGCGCAAAAAATATTGACACGAGTTACCGTATTGATGCTGAAGATATCGTATTTTTTATTCAAGAATCTGATATGGGTGATTTTAAGAAAGTACTGAAAACCAATTTGAAAAATACACTTATTGAGACAACTATGTCTATGAATACGGTGGATAGCAACAAATCTGATACAGTTTGCTAAATTGGTAAATACTAATATGGATGACGATATTTTAAGTGACATTAAAGCCTCTCAGGTGGGTTAGGGGGAATTAATCAAATGGCAACAAAAATTTGATGTTATCTATAAGGCATTTCTAAATTCAGTAGATAGTTATGAATTCAATGCTATTGATGACGAAGAATTAGAAGAAACATTATGGGGCTATTTAGACAGTGGAAGAGTTCTATTCGTTACCTACAGTAAAGATTTATATGATGTAGATTTAGAAAACAAGCAGTTTAATGTCAATCTTAATGGTTTTGAGATTTCAATGCTTGCTAAAGCGATGAAACTTGAATGGATTTCAAGAACTAAGAATTCGGAAGAAATGATGAAGAAATCAATGTGATAGAGATTATCAAGCTGTTCAAGGTTATAACTATATCGCTCAATTAAGTAAAGTAGAACGCCAACTTAGAACTGAAATACAAGAAGGTTTAGTGGACTATGAATATAGTCAAGCTGCTTTATATGGAGAGATGGGTTAATGAGTGATACGTTTGCAAGCGACTTCCGTAAACATATGAAGATAGTTGGCTCTTCAAGATATGAAGAAATATGCGAAATAAAACAAGAGAATTTGAGAATTATTTTAATAATGCTCTAAATAAAGAAAACTGTTTTATTGACGGGAGAGCAACACAAGCTATCTTTCAAGACCAGTCTCAAAGTAATAATAAAGATTTATCTGATGATAAATATCTTATTCTACCTAATGTAATTACTTGTGAAGTAGGATCTTATATTAACTGGCGTTTAGAAGAATGGTTAGTGTTTACAGAAGAGTTTAAAACTATTCCAACTCACCAGCAATTGAAAATCAAGCATGTTAATCAAAAACTTAAGTGGGTAACTGACTACGACAAACATTCGATTTCAAATAATGGTGCTGGATGGGGAGCATATGTTCAAAACCAGACATTGTATACATTAGGTGTTTCGTTTACAGGAAATCACCTGTCCTTAATTAATGCAAAAATGATGCTTTATGTAAAAAACACAGATGAAACAAAAAAGATAGCTATCGGGGATAGGTTCTTTATTAGTGGAAATGTCTACAAA